>DHWH01000001.1 GCA_002413065.1 Patescibacteria group bacterium UBA5187 | reverse complement strand
TGACAATGAAATGGGGTATACGCATACGTTGGTAGAGCATGTGATCAAGGCGGGGAGGTTGGTTTAATTATGAATTGGTTAAAGAGAAAACTTAAAGAGCAATGGGACTTAGGCCGGTGGAACAATAATAAAGCTTCTAAAATTGAATTTTATTATGTGATTGCATTATTGATAATTGCGCTATATTTATTAATCAGAAAATTGTTCGGCTTGGTATGACAATGAAATGGGGTATACGTAATATGTTAATGGGCGTAAGATCAAACTGAACTTTAATGTTGCATTCTGATACTTTTATTTGCTATAATGTTTCTAGCATCTGGAAGGGTTTCGGCCCTCTCACGGCTCCAAGCTGTAGCCAGGTGCCATCAAAGGACATCGCTTTGCGGTGTTTTTTGATTTTCAGTTAAATATTCAATCAGACAGGGGTGAATATCCATAAAGCATTCTTTCGTTTGTTCCAGGTTTCAACCTCCAAAATGGTATGACACTGAAGAAGTGCTTGGCACCTCCTTCAACTTGTTTAATTACTATACGCATGCGTACGTTATCTGAGATGGCCATAAATTCCCAGAAGGTGACATTTATAAGAATAGTATCCCATCTGCTGTTTCTATTTATCAATTCGAAGGCTTTTGTAGGACATATACCTTGCAGAGTGCGGGAATGAGAAATAATGTTGGGTACAAGTGGAAGTAATTTGAATCGGACATATTGTTCATTCGACGATCGAATCCGATTTCGATTTTTAAATTGAAGATGTTCCCATCCTTTGGCATTGAAAGCGATCTTTTCTTTGAAATAGGGACAGTAAACCTCGATTAATGAATGGTAAAAAATGCCCGCTTCTTTTTTAGCAGTTTCAAAAAGCTCCTGATTTTTCAGATTAAATCTACTCATGTATTTATATTTAGGAATAAGACGAGAGGAGCGGAAATACGGGTATCTTTTGAATGGATAAATTTTATCAAATCAATACCCCGCGTCAACTAGACGACTCATATGATTTTCTGTTAATGTTAAACACAATGAATCCAACCTTACCCCCAATCATCCTCGCTTCCGATCACGCCGGCTTTATACTCAAAGAAGCCGTAAAGATATTCTTGCAGGGAAAAGGGTATTCGATTGATGATGTCGGTGCGCACGAATTGGTCCCCGAGGATGACTATCCTGTCTACATGGCCACTGCCGCAATGAAAGTTGCGCAGGATTTGGAGGGTACGACCAAGGCGATTATTTTCGGTGGTTCAGGACAAGGTGAGGCGATGGTCGCGAACCGATTTCCTGGCGTTCGGGCGACTGTATGGTATGGTGGTACTCTCGACATCATCAGACTTTCGCGCGAGCACAATGATGCTAATGTACTTTCGATCGGGGCACGGTTTGTCACTGAAGCCGAAGCTATACAGGCAGTCGAACTTTGGCTGACCACTGCATTCAGTGGCGAAGAAAAACATCAGAGGAGGATAGAGGAGATCGATAGCATTGAATAATTCAGACCGAACCATTTTCATTAAAATATATACTAGTTATGAATAAGAAAATAGAAATAATTCCTGCAATATTGCCGAAAGACTTCAACGAGCTTCAGGAAAAGATCGAGCTCGTAAAAGGCTTTGTGAAGACCGTGCAGATCGATGTCTGCGATGGTCAATTTGTGCCCAGCGCTTCATGGCCCTACAAAAAGCATGATGATGCATTTGATGCTTTGTTGCATGAAAGCCAGGGTTTGCCGGGATGGGAGACTCTCGATTTTGAAATAGACCTCATGGCCAATAAACCGGAAGAACGCGTACAGCAATGGGTGCAGGCCGGCGCCGTGCGCATTATCCTGCATGCTGAAGTTCGCGGCGATCTGGAGAAAGCAGTCGCGGACCTCCAGGGTCAATTGGAAGTCGGATTGGCGATCAATATCGAAACACCAATAGAAGTGATCGAACCATATGAAGATCAGATTCAATTCGTACAATGCATGGGGATTGATCAGATCGGTTTTCAGGCACAGGCCTTCGATGACAAGGTTATAGAAAAAATAAAAGCCATCAAAGCGGCATATCCTGAGTTGCCAATTTCAGTTGACGGGGGAGTTTCCGAGACAACAATGGGAAGTCTGATCGAAGCGGGTGCGGACAGGCTCGTCATTGGCTCTGCGATATTCAATTCTGATAATGCCATTGATGCAGTGCAGAAATTCAAAGTGCTCGTTCATCGCGTGTAGTATTGAGAAATATTCAATCTTTAAAATTCATGCCCATTTTCAACCCTGAAGATTGGAAAGAAAAAATAAAATATCCGCATTGGTACACTGAAGTGCCGGGAGTATTCAAGGAACTTGTACAATTGCATGCTGAAAACCGTGCGGAATATGAACGTGTCAAAGAGCAGATATATGATTTCTTTGAAGATCAGCTGCGTAAAGGTGCTGTTGCACTTGGTCAAACAGGAAAAAATCTTGATGCGGAACGAAAACCGATCGATACGGTCGTGATTCATCACACCAGCATGAAACCGGGACTTACAAAGGAACGGCTATCAGGCATTGATCTCGTTCGGTTATATGCACCGCAATATGCTGGAAAAGGTCCAACGTATACTGCCCATAAGGAGATAAAGGACCGGCCCGTTTACTCAGGACATTTCAGGGATGGGGTTCAGGTATTTTGGCCATATCATTGGATAGTGCGAACTGGCGGTATCTGTGAGCGCTTGCTTGAAGATTCCGAAATCGGCTGGCATGCCGGGAATTGGGATGTGAATTGCAGGAGCATTGCAATTGTTTTTGATAATGATTATGAAAATTCGGAACCTTCGGATGTAGAGCTTGCGGCTGTTGCGAGTCTGATTAAGGATACGTATCCGCAGGTTTTAAAAGAGAATATCAAAGGACATTGTGAGATAAATACGAAAACAACGTGTCCGTCGAAGAATTTTTTGAGTGTTGATAACAAGCATCCAGGCTGGAGAGAAAAACTGGTATACTTATATTCAAATGTCTCTCGCAGATGAAAAAGTAAAACTTCTTGAACAGAAAGCTTTGGATATTCGCCGATCCATTATCGAGATGCTCATAGAAGCGAAGTCAGGTCATACGGCTGGACCGCTCGATATGACTGACATTTTTACATATCTTTATTTTCACGCACTCAAACACGATCAGAAAAATCCATCATGGCAGTATCGGGATCGCCTCGTTTTATCCAATGGTCACATATGTCCTGTTTTGTATGCCACTCTGGCACATGCAGGTTATTTTCCACTATCTGAATTGAACACTTTGCGCAAACTTGGTTCGCGTCTCCAGGGTCATCCTCATCGCGAATGGTTATCAATGCTCGAGACATCATCGGGCCCTCTGGGTTCAGGATTGTCTCAAACAGTGGGCATGGCTTTGGCAGACCGCATAGATAATGGAAGAACATCTGGCAAGCAGTTTTATTGTTTGATGAGCGATGGCGAGCTCGATTGCGGCAACTCATGGGAAGGGGCGATGCTGGCCGGCAAGGAAAAATTGCAAAATCTCACTGCAATCATTGATCGAAATAATATCCAGATAGATGGTTTCACTGAAGACATCATGCCGCTTAATCCATTGGCGGATAAGTGGCGCGCGTGGAACTGGCATGTGCAGGAAGTAGACGGACATAATTTTCGCGATATCGATCGTGCCATCGGTGAAGCCCATGCCGTGTTCGATAAACCGTCTGTTATCATTGCCTATACAATTCCATCAAAGGGTATTCCTGAATTTGAACGCAAATTCGAGTGGCACGGAAAGCCGCCGACGACTCCGGGAGAGATTGAGGCTGCTCACAAAGCTTTGAAGGAAATAAGGACGATGGGTGGGAAAGTGGAAAGTCCGCATCATTCATAACTATATGCTTAACCCCGATCAAAAACTCAACCCAAAACTTTTCGATGCAGATGTCGAACAAATCTATATTCGCACAGGTTTTGGCGAAGGTCTTTTGAAGGCGGGCGAGATGGATCAGCGGGTTGTCGGACTCTGTGCAGATCTCGTCGAATCAACTCATATGCTTGGCTTCAAGATGAAATTTCCTGAACGGTACATCGAAATCGGCGTTGCCGAACAAAATCTGGCAACTGTTGCAAGCGGAATGGCGGCCATGGGAAAAATCCCATTCATGACTTCGTATGCAATGTTTAGTCCGGGCCGTAATTGGGAACAGATTCGCACGACTATTTGTTACAACAATGTACCCGTAAAAATTGCCGGTGCGCATGCGGGTATTTCAGTCGGTCCGGATGGGGGAACACATCAGGCGCTTGAAGATATGGCTATCATGCGAGCCCTTCCACGCATGGTTGTTATTTCGCCGTGCGATTCCATTGAGGCCAGAAAGGCGACGATTGCCGCGGCAAAAACTCCAGATCCAACATATATTCGTTTAGCGCGTGAAAAAACTCCGGTAATGACCACGGATGACACTCCATTCCAAATCGGTAAAGCGCAAATAGTTTTTAAATCAAAAAACTCAAGTTCAAAAAACTCAGTAGGAATAATTGCCACAGGCGCCCTCCTTTACAAAGCTCTTAAAGTTGCAAAAAAATTGGATGAAGAAGGAAAAAATGTGACCGTTCTCAATGTGTCCACGATAAAACCGCTGGATGAACAAGCCATCATTCACTTGGCTCATGAAACTCGTGCTCTAGTCACTGTTGAAGAGCATCAGATCGCCGGTGGAATGGGTTCGGCCGTCGCAGAATGTCTGGCGGCACATTTTCCTGTCCCCATTGAATTTATTGGGGTAAAAGACCAATTTGGCCAATCTGGCAGGCCGGATGAGCTTATCGAACTCTATGAAATGGGGGAAAAACATATTTACCAAGCTGTTCAAAAGGTATTGATAAGAAAGTAGTTGAATTCCTGTATCTGATTAGGTATCCGTGTTATTATTCTAGTCGGTTCCAAACTGACCTATGAAAAATCAACCCCCTCGCCCAGGATATGGTCCTGGCCGAGATTTTCAAAGGAAAACAGACGCAAGCACTGACACTGGTCAGCCGCTCAATTGTAAACAAGGAAATCGAACAGGCCTCGATGCCTTGTTGTCCCGAATGCCCGTAAAACCCGTTGACCCTGAAGATGAAGAGCCGGAGGACTGAAATATCCTCACCTCACCCCGATTCCGCGCCTTCGCGGAATCATTTTTTTATACCCTTGAGACATAACGGAAATCCGCCGCATCCGCTTTCATTTTTATCCGTATGCGATATAGTAAACCATATGAGCTTAAAATCTCCCTTCAAACTCGCAACCCCGTATAAACCAGCCGGTGACCAGCCGAAAGCCATCGAGCAGTTGAATGCAGGGCTCAAAAAAGGCTTGGATCGCCAGACATTACTGGGGGTTACTGGGTCCGGCAAGACATTTACTATGGCAAATGTCATTGCCCACTATGGCAAGCCGACACTGGTCATTGCCCATAATAAAACATTGGCCGCACAATTGGCTCAGGAATATCGTGAATTTTTTCCTCATAATGCCGTGCATTATTTTGTTTCGTACTACGACTATTATCAGCCTGAGGCATACATGCCGGCAACGGATACATATATAGAAAAGGAGGCCATGATCAATGAAGAGATCGAACGATTGCGCCATGCCTCGACGCAGGCATTGCTCACACGAAAAGATGTGATCATTGTCGCATCGGTTTCATGCATATACGGTTTGGGAAGTCCTGAAGAATATGAAAAAGTAAATCTGAAAATCACCACGGGAATGGAATTGTCGCGCGCGGAGCTTATTCGCAAGCTCATTGATATTCACTTTGTCCGTACGACTGCGGATATCAACTCCGGCCAGTTTCGCGCATTGGGCAATACGCTGGAAGTCATGCCGGTGAACGAAAAAACTATTTTTCGCATTGAATTTGATGGAGGAAAGATTGGCCATATCGTGGAATTGGATCCGGTGTCGCGCGCGGTGCGCGAAGAAAAAAGCGGTGCAGGTTCATTAACTTCATCTGACATTGCGAGAACTATTTTTATTTTCCCTGCAAAACATTTCATAAGCAGTGACGAACAAAGCGAAAAGGCTCTGAAGACCATCCAGGCTGAACTTGCAGACAGGCTCAAAGCTTTGGAAAAAGAAGGAAAAAACCTTGAAGCTGAGCGCCTGAAAAGGCGCGTCAAATACGATCTCTCCATGATTCGCGAGATCGGCTATACGAATGGCATTGAAAATTACTCGCGTCATTTTTCCGGAAAGATGCCGGGTCAACCGCCTGATTCATTACTCTCATATTTTCCTCACAATGCAGACGGGTCGGCCAATTTCCTGACCGTTGTTGATGAATCTCACGTCACCATTCCACAATTGAATGGCATGTACGCAGGCGATGCATCTCGAAAAAATACCCTGGTTGATCACGGATTCAGACTGCCATCGGCAAAAGACAATAGGCCGCTCAAGTTTGCAGAATTTTTGGAACGGATCGGTCCGATGGTGTATACGTCAGCTACTCCAAGCGACTATGAAAGGGAAACAAGCCAGCAGATCGTCGAACAGGTGATCCGTCCGACAGGTCTGGTTGATCCTATTATTGAAGTTAGGCCTATTAGGGAAGGAGGGAACTTTCACCATCAGCAAACGGTGTCGTCGCCTGCTGGCGCCGCACCTCGTTCTCACTCGCCTTCGCTCGCTCCGAAAGTTGCTTCTGGTGAAAGTTCTCTCCTTTCATACAAAGGCCAAATATTCGATTTCATAGATGAAACGTTACTGACGATAAAAAAAGGCGATCGTGTGCTTGCGACGACCTTAACCAAAAAAATGGCCGAGGATTTGTCTGAATTTCTGAAAGAAAAGGGAATTAAGGCCGAATATCTCCACAGTGACATAAAGACGATCGATCGCATCACTATTCTCACGGATTTCAGGAGAGGAAAATATGACTGTCTGGTCGGCGTTAACCTCCTGCGCGAGGGTCTCGATCTGCCGGAAGTTTCTCTCATCGGTATTCTCGACGCAGACAAGGAAGGATTCCTTCGTTCGGAAACCGCTTTGATCCAAACGATCGGGCGTGCCGCGCGTAATGCCGCCGGCAGGGTGATCCTGTATGCGGATAGCGTCACGCGTTCCATGGATGCGGCTATCAAGGAAACCGACAGGCGTCGCGCGGTTCAGGTCGCATACAATACAAAACACGGAATTACGCCGCAGACCATTAAAAAACAAATCCATGATATTACCGATCAGCTTCGCACGGAACACGACAAGGCGGTAAGCGAATTGGTGAAGATCGATGAAGCATTGGCACGTTCGAATCCGAAATTATTGATGAAGCAGAAGGAAAAACAGATGGAAGAAGCTGTGAAGGCTCTTGATTTCGAAACCGCGGCTTTGATACGCGACGAGTTGTTTGTATTGGAAAAAAAGTTCGGCGATGAAGGAAAGGCAGAGGCTCCTACAGCCCGCGTGAACCGTAAAAAGGGAAGAGGCAAATAACTATCTCAACATCACGTAAATAATAGGTTTTTTACACGTCCTATATAAGGTGAAAAACAGCCACCTTCTGCTTATTTCCGTGGGATGCATACTGATAGCTCTTGGTATCGGTCTTTTTAATCTCAATCAAGTCACGCAAATTAAAAAACAATTGAATATCGAGGATATAGCGCTTAAGTCTTTGGTGGAATCCCAGGCATCCTCATCGCAGAAATTGGCTCTTACCGAACAGGAATTGGCAAGAAGGCAATCGGTGGGTACTCCCGGCCAAAAAACGCAAGATCAATTGTTGACGACGGCAGTGGCAAAAACAGCCCCCGCAGTCGTATCGATTGTCATTTCCAAATATGCGTCTGATCTGCAAGTTTCCTATATCAATCCATTTGGTTCGGATCCTTTTTTCAAAGATTTCGGCTTTCAAATTCCCGTGTATCGCGATAAGGGCACATCATTGCAAAAAGTCGGAGCCGGCAGCGGATTCCTCATCTCGCATGACGGACATATTTTGACCAATAAACATGTGGTAAATGATACCCGCGCGGAATACATGGTCCTCCTCTCGGATGGGACACAAAAGAAAGCAACGGTTTCATATCTTGATTCCGATAAAGATATCGCCATTTTGAAGATAGATGGAACATATTCTACGGTGGCGACGCTCGGTGATTCGAGCATGGTCAAACTCGGTCAGACAGTAGTGGCGATCGGGAATGCTTTGGGCGAATATAGCAATTCGGTTTCAGTGGGGATCATCTCGGGTTTGAATAGAAGCGTACAGGCCAGCGACGGCGAGGGAACCGAGGAGACATTGTCCGGCGTGTTTCAGACGGATGCCTCGATCAATCCGGGAAATTCAGGCGGTCCATTGGTCGATCTTTCCGGTTCGGTGATCGGGATCAATGTGGCCACGGTGATGGGCGGGAGCAATATCAGTTTCGCCATTCCTATAAACGCTGTGAAGAAGGCGGTGCTTACGTATGTAAAATGATTTCCATGTACATAAAAAATCCCTGTGCTAAAATATGATCATGTCAGAACTAACCTCCTTACGAAAGGAGAAATTGCTCATCATTGAAGCCGATGCTGTTCTTGGCGGAGAGATCGCGCAAGCTTTGAAAAAAGACGGCTATAACAATGTTTTTCTTGCTACGAACGGTACGGAGGGTTTAAAGAAAATATATGATCTCTTGCCGCATCTTGTGCTTGTGGACGTCGCTCTTCCGGAGATTGACGGGTATGGCGTTTTGCAAAAAAAGCAGGCTGAACCTTTGTTAGCTAAAATTCCCGTTTTTCTGATGTCGATGCAGGGTGTGCCCATCAATATGCGGAGCGTCCCCGCCGGCAGTGTGTCAGAATTTTTGATGGCCATGCATGCCGATTCTGCGGACATCGTGCGCAAGGTCAATCGTCATTTCAACTACGTGAATATCGTACCTGCCGCAAAAAATTCCGCACCGTCGATAGGAGGATCAAAAAAAATCTTATGGGTGGAAGATGACAGGCTTATCGGCGTTATCCTCGCGAAAAAGCTTATTGCTTCAGGATTCGATCTTACACATGCCAAAAATGGCGAGGAGGCATTGGCATCGCTCGCGAGTTCAATACCTGATGCCATTGTCGTAGACCTGCTCCTTCCGGGCATGAGCGGCTTCGATATTCTTCAGAGAACGAATATGGATCCGCGTTTGAAGAAAGTACCTACGATGGTACTTTCAAATCTGAGCAAGCCTTCAGATATTGAAAAAGCCCACACGTTAGGAGCAAAGAAATTTCTTGTCAAAGCGTCAACTTCGCTCGATCAGATCGTAAGTGAAGTCAAGGAGCTGGCGGGGTAATCGGGCAGGTAGTTCTCACATGGTCGATCGCGTGTTAATTTGCAGAAGAACGTAAATCATATTAGAATCAACCTTGGATCAAATGCGCCGGTCGCATAGTGGCTATTGCAGCGGACTGTAAATCCGCGGCCTTCGGGCATCGCTGGTTCGAGTCCAGCCCGGCGCACAAAAATATGAAAAAACCTGCATTTCAGATATCTAAGGAGGATATAGAACACATATTTTCGATTTTAAAAAAGATCGAAAAGGAAAAAATAAAAAGGGAGGTGCGGATCATCGGCTTCGATGTTCTTCGTACGTTGGTCAGCTCGCATGAATGGAAAATAATCCAACGAGTCCGCAAGATCGATCCGCGCAAGCATGGATTCAAAGGTCCTTATTTTGGCATAGAAAAAGTGCCTGCTCAATTGGTCGCCATCAAAAATCAGAAATATACGTATAAAAAATCGATCAAAAAAATCGAGACGCAGTATCTGCCAAGAAACGTCTATCGTATTTACAAAAAATTACAGGATGCACTTCATCGCGAGTTAGGAAGTCGTCTTTTTATTGAATCAGGATATCGGTCGCCGGCTTTTCAGGTGATTCTTTTTCTTCATTATTTGCAGTTTTATGGATTTAATTTCAATAAAACTGTCAGGCGGGTCGCCGTACCGGGTTACAGCGAGCATTGTTCGCCGCGAAATCAGGCCATGGACATCATAACCAGCAGAGGAATTCCGTCCGATACGAAACCATTGGATTTTTCAAAAACTAAAGAATATGCGTGGCTCCTGGAACATGCGCATGAGTATGGTTTCCATCAGTCATATCCGCGCAATAATAAATTGGGTGTGATGTTCGAACCGTGGCATTGGAGGTGTTGACAGTGACTCTTATTCATGCCAATATCTTGGCAGACCATCACTTACGTTATTAATTATTTTCTATCCAGAAAATGAAAGATAAGGTGCTGGCTAAACAACTCTAGCAAGTGGGAATCGCTGAAGCTTTTCCTACCCATCAAAATCAAATAAAGACGGATTTAAAATGAAAACTAAAAAAATTGGCCGTAAGAACCTCGGATTGTTGGTTACAGGTTACGTTGCAGTTGGCTTATTCCTGCTGTGGGTAGGGGGGCTCACCTACGCATATGCACAAGGAGCTTCAAAAGATTTCTTGTGGTTGGCAGGCACTCTGTCAGCTATAGGGGCAATTCTCTTTGTATTGTATACACTGATTATCACGGACAGGATGACAAAAACTGTAGCCGCTAATTCCGCCCTGGTTCAGGATGGAAAAATCATCGAGGTTTTCCCGGAAAAATTAGAATTTTGGAAATGGCAGTTTAGAAAATTGGCTGGAGGTGCCGAACTGATCACTGCCGTACCGCATTACCTCAATGTTGGTATGCAACTACAGCCGATCACGCAGAACCCGAAAGTGAGAAAACTAAGCTACAACATCAACATTAGGGTTCATGAAACCCCGGATGATGTCTTACAGCTTAGATCATTGCTCGCTCCCTGGAAAAGTCGTGGGATCAAAGACGTCACCAGTTTGCTGGAGTTCATTTGTTATGAGTTTAACGAGAGGGCCAGTCAGGAGCTCGCCAAGTTTTACAATCCACGAGACCTTGAACAGCAAAAGAGTTTTGCGGAAGCTGTCGTCTCCTTCGTGAAGAAACAACTTGGAGAAAAGCTTCCATTCAAAGTTCAACGGGTTTCGTTTTCACTCGGCGACCCTGTTTAGGGATTTGCTCGCACGAGCTTATCACGCTGGCCAAGTAGGTCAGCTTTTTTATTATATGAAAACAGCCACTCTTCCAATCCCTACTCCACAACCACCCTCTTCAAATGAAGCGGAATATGCACGGCGATCTCATGTGAAATGGTGCCGCATTTTTTTGCTATGGATCGAATGGAATTTTCGTCAGCTGGAGTATTACTGATGACAAGAACAGGAGTTCCGATGTGCGCATCTGTCGTGCGGGAAATATCTATCGTGGTGATATTCATGCTAACGCGGCCGGCTATGGGACAAGAAGTTCTTTCGGCACCGACGAGAATGACGCCGTTATTTGAAAGTCTCCTGTCTATTCCTTCGAAATATCCGGCGGGAATGGTGGCGATGGTCATATCCGAAGCCGCCTTAAAGGTCGCGCTGTATCCGACGGTATCATCGCGCTTGATTTTTTTAATGCTGCTTATGCTTGTTTTCATTTCCAAGACAGGACGCAGATCGTGTTTCTCGGCAAAATCAGAATCGTCAGACATGCCATACAGTCCGAGGCCGAGCCGGGAAACATTTGCATCGATATCAGTAGTGTAGCGATGTCCGTCGGTATTGGACAGATGAATATACTTTATCAATGGGAATTCGGTGCGGATATGCTGAACCAACGCATTCCATGAATGGATCTGTCCTTCGGTATGCGACGGATCGGCATTGTCGCTGTCAAAGAGATGCGAGCATATACCTTCGAGTTTGATCAATGGATTGTCGGCAATAAGATCCAGAGCGTGCTGGATTTCTTCCGGAAGGATTCCTTGCCGTCTCATGCCTGTATCTATTTTTAAATGAACGATAATTTTGTTTTCGGTATTTTCCAGCTGCTGGAGCATTTCCAGACTCGTTACCGTGAATGCGACACGCTCCAGGTGAGAATGGAGAATAGTTTCCGCTCGCGTATACCCGATGATGAGCAGGGGCGTGTGGATGCCATCTGAGCGCAATGAAAGCGCCTCGAAGTATGAATCAACGACAAAGAAGGGGATTGTACCCGTGCCGTTTTCATTCCGCGCGCCGGGATCGGTACGCCTGTAATTTTCCAATATGTGCGCAATTTCGCGCAATCCGTGCCCGTATGCATTGCTTTTTAAAACCGGAGCCACGCTATGGTGCGGAGCGATTTTCTTGAATTCCTGCAGGTTATGGATCAGGCGGGTTTTCGAAAGCTCCACTGTTATGAGCGGTTCATAGGGGAATCTGCGCCGCGAGAGCCATGTGAAGGGGTTGGACATGTATCTATTGTACTTTCGGGCTACTTTTTGCGATAGTGTTGACAAATATATTAAGTGTGCTATTGTATCGCCTTACGGCCGATGAGCTGATTCACAGCTCATCCAAGCCACATTTGTTCTTTTCCAATCACATATTCAGCTTAAAACTAGCTTTTCGCGTGTGCGAACGGCGTGTGGTAGGAATGGGATGAATTGTCAGAATTACGATTATGGTTAACAAACAAAATTCCCTCCGTCCCGGGGTCGCTATTGCGATCACGTGCGGAGGTCTGCTTCTTTTAGGTGTCTTATATGTCCTTCGTAATAAAAACGAGGACCAAACGCCGGCCCCAAATCTGGCGAAGACATCCATTACACATTCGGTGGAAAAACCTGTGATGACTCCGGTTATCCAGGCAACTTCTAACGAACTGAAGTTCCAGATCAGTAAATTGACGCTGGCCGGCCCGAGGCCGATCCCAGTGCGCCCCAAACCTGCGAATGCGGGTCAAGGGGCGACAGTTGAAAACGAAAACCAGCAATAAACACAAACCAGAAACACAGAAACGAAAACACGAAAGCAATCAGAATGAAAAAAATTAATTGTCTCCTTAAAGTTGCGGCGATTTTCGCCGTTCTCATCACTACCACCCTGCGTAGTTCGGCACAGGTGCCTATGCCTGTACCGATTCCGACGCCAACTCCGCCATCAATTGATCTGTCGATGTTGACGAATCATGCGGCCCTAGTCGGGTACGCCTTCAACCAGATCCAGGGCGTTCAGTTGAACTATGGCAGCGGCGCACAAGCTGACAATTGGCAAAATGTGGGATTTTTCCCCATTACCAATCAGGTCAAAACGCTTGACGTCCTTAACAACGCCGTCACGCCTTATTGGTGGGGAATTCGGCTCGTGGATACCAATGCCTATGTCAACCTCAATGCACAGTTCTGGAATACCAACAGCTACGAAGCTGTAACATCATCGTCTGACGCCTATCCGTTATTTTACGCTTACGGCGGCGGTCAACCGGTCCCGTGGAATAACAGCTATTGGACGCTTCCTGCTTCTGCTACGGGCATGGAAATCCACTTGGCATCAGAGATCCGGATTAAAATTCCCGGATTACAAGGCGCCCGGTTGGTGGTGGAAGATGGATGGGGTCAGCATGGCATGGTTCTTGGAGTCAGGGATGGATGGTTATCTTTCCCGACGGACTATGCCGGCAATGGCACCATAGTTTTGGACACCGTGTTCGAAACTAATCACATGGCGTGGGGATTCACTACGGCGTACTGGCTTAAGGATGCCTCTCCAGCACCTCTCACCTGGGTAATATTCAGCGTTTTGCTGCGCGATTCCGAAGACTTCAAATCCTTCAAGAATCAAACGCAACTGGATGCGAGTGTTTACTCATGGAAAGGCTATGGCAAGGTGCCTTTGCTCATGGCTCGGTTTGACAATGATATTACCAAGGGTGTCACACTCTCGGTTCACTCCTCTGATGGCCAGTACGCCACCAGTTACGTCATTGAAAACCAGCAGAGCAAAGTAAGGACGACAATCACAGTTCCGGCCGGAGCAACGTCAGTGAAGTACGACTTCACTGTGGGTGACTATCAAATAATTCCCCTCGGGATGAACTTGAAGAATCCCAATTACTACGGTTACCCAGTAGATATCGGAAAAGGCTAAGCTGAAATGTGAAGTTCTTCACGGCCGCGGGATGCAAGTTGCATTCCCGCGGTCTTTTTATATATGTATACGAGTGCAATCAGCAGTTTGCAATTATAGGGTATTTACGATATAGTATCTCAACCTAATTTAACACCATGGCAAGACAAACACAGCTTATACAACTTAAGAACAAATCCACAGGCGAAACCTACTGGTCACGCAAGAACAGGAAAACCGTGGAAAAGAAAATCGAGCTCAAAAAGTACAGTGCAAAACTCCGCAAACACGTGGTTTTCAAGGAGGCCAAGAAATAATATTCTTTTGCGCAATCATAAAAAAGAGGGTAGTATAATCTGACACCCTCTTTTTTGTTGTAATTAAAAGAGAGTGCTTGTGAACGCGTGGGCGATTAGTTAAGTGGCATAACTGCCCTCTCCAAAAGGGCTGTCGGGGGTTCGATTCCTCCATCGCCCGCAGTAAAAACAGTCTCTTGCCCCACTTCCTCCGAAGCGTATAATGCGAGTATGGAACCGCTCGCCAATAAAATTCGACCAAAATCATTGAAGGAATTTGCAGGGCAGGAACATCTCGTTGGCCCGGGCAAGCCTTTGCGTACGGCCATTGAGGGCAAGCATCTTTTCTCGTTCATTTTGTGGGGACCGCCGGGTACAGGTAAAACGACCATTGCCCGGATATATGCCAATGCTCTCGATGTCCGGCTCTATGAATTGTCGGCTGTTTCTGCAGGCAAAGAAGATATAAAAAATATCATCAATGATCCGGTGATGCTCGATCAGCGTCCGAAACTCCTCTTTTTGGATGAGATCCATCGTTTCAATAAAGCCCAACAGGATTTTCTTCTGCCATATGTCGAAAGCGGCGTATTGACCCTGATCGGCGCTACGACCGAAAATCCAAGCTTCGAGATCATTCCGGCTTTGCTTTCACGCTGCCGGGTATTCGTCCTAAAAAGCCTTTCTGAAAAAGATCTGAAGTCCATCATCAAGCGCACGAAAATAAAAATTCCGAATGACGCGTTGGATTGGCTGGCAGGATTGGCGAATGGAGATGCGCGCATTGCCATCACTGCAGTGGAAAATGCGCAACGACTCTATGGAACGGTTACGCGCGAGTCACTGAAGAATGCTTTCGAGCATGCATTCATCCGTTTTGATAAAAAGGGGGAGGAACACTATGATACGATTTCCGCATTCATAAAAAGCATGCGTGCCGGCGATGCCGATGCGGCCATCTATTATCTGGCACGAATGATCGAAGGCGGCGAGGACCCAAAATTCATCGCTCGACGCATGGTGATATTTGCATCAGAAGATATCGGTTTGGCACAGCCGACCGCATTGGTCGTGGCTAATGAAGTGTTCCGTGCAGTGGAAACAATCGGACTTCCCGAAGCTGCTATCAATCTGGCTCATGGGGCGGCGTACTTGGCGTTGGCGGCAAAAGACAGGAGTGCCTACGAAGCATATTTTGAGGCTCTCGATGATGTAAAGAAAACCGGCAATATTCCGATACCTTTGAAGGTGCGGAATGCCCCGACAAAGCTGATGAAGGAATTGGGATACGAAAAAGGATATCAAAAGTATGATACGGAAAGTTATTTGCCTGAAAAACTTAAGGGCAAGAAGTATTTGAAAGTAAGAAATAAAAATGCCGAAACCAGGAGGGTTTCGGCGAAATGAATACGGCTTTAATTCAGTCTCATCTGTTGCGGTGCCACTACCCGCAGCAAATTATTGATGGCGTTTTTGAAACTGCCTTCATTGGGAGGATGAGTAATGTTTTCACATAATGCAATGACGCATCTGCTGAATTGTTCACTGTCCTCCTTTGCCATGAAATATATTGTCGGAACACCTTCTTTTTTTGCAGGCTGAACTTCGACGGACCTCATTACAATGTGGGGCATGCGCAGCCACTGGATTTCTTCCACCAACGAGTCGGTCTTTCCGTCCGTGTGCACGAGAACAACATCGACTTCCTGAAGACGGGTGCGAGCCACATCAGGATCAGATTCGCTGATCCATTCGATATCCAGCCGGCCGTCAGTTTTTGCGCGCCGCATGATTAGATCGAAGCTCTGCAGGGCATCCTGGGGACACACTACCAAGAATTTTATTTTCATATGTTCGGGGATTTCATGGACATACTATGTTATCAGTGTCTATATTGTCAACAATAAAAAATGCCGAACCAGGAGGGTTCGGCGGTGACAGATGGTATTGGAATTAAGGAAGGGCAAATTCCAGTTGCAAGAATTCGGATGGCTTTAGTAAGCCGGTAGTCACACGCAACACCGGACGTGCCGTAATTGCTTGGTGAAGACGAATCAGAGCTTCTTCGAGATCCTTGAATGTGAGCTTTTCAAGAGTGTAGCCGAAGTGTTTCTCCGGCGGAATCGGTGTGCCATTTTGCAACACAATGGTTCCGACCCCGTTCCCGCATCGTTTTACGGAATCGAGGATTCCTTCGTCAAATTTGATGATAAGGACATCAACGTCTTCGACGCGCGTAGGGATATCTTCGGGAGTTGCCAATTCCCAGGCAACTCTGTGCTCGGGATGTTCTAAGGCAAAACGCTTTAGAATGGCTGTAATAATGGCTGCAGCCTCAGGTATGCAAACAAGAATTTTCATAGTTCAAGGGGATAATGGGATATTGTTCAGGGGTTCAAGGAATATAATATCAGCTACCCCACACTTGTCAAGTGCGATATTATGGGGTGCTGTGGAAAAGAGGATATTCTTACTTATAAAAATATAAAAAAGCCGAGAGCTGGAAAGCTTCGGCGGATGAGGGAAGTCAGTTGAGACTGACTGTGCGTCCTAACGGTTCTGTTAGAACCACACGACTAGCGGGGAATTTAAAAGGAGGTTGTACGCGAGGGCTCGCCTTTTCTTGCTCCTTGATGAGGAACTCGAAATCGCAGATTGCCCGGGTGAACTTTTCCAGACTAAATTCCGGCTTGGAAATGAAACGAATTGACCGGGGGTCGGCCAGTCCGACCCATTCCGGAATATTGCCCGAACCCAGGACGATCAAAGGCAATTTCTGCCCATGGGCTTCCAAAGGGCTTAAGTAAACTTCCGTG
>DHWH01000006.1:460-5856 GCA_002413065.1 Patescibacteria group bacterium UBA5187 | reverse complement strand
CAAGCTATTGAATACTAAACGTCGTGTGGAGACGTGAATACATACCCGTTCATAGACGGACATAAACACATTACCACTAATACGGTTAATTTGTCAACTATTATACCACAATGTTAACCAGCCTGCCCGGAACGACAATAATCTTGCAGATTGGCTTCCCTTCCAGCCATTTCTGTATTTCAGGCATATTTTTAGCCGTATTTTCAAGATCCTCTTTCGCAGCACCGTTCGGTGACGTGAACGACCCGCGCATTTTTCCATTAACCTGTACCACAATAGTCACTTCATCATCGTGGGCTAATGCGGCATCGTACTCAGGCCACTTTGAAATGTGAATGGATTTTTTCTCTCCTGTCATGCTCCAAAGTTCCTCCGTCGCATGAGGCGCGAAAGGCGCCAAAAGTTGGAGAAATATCTTGTATTGTTCCCGCGTCAATGATTCTATTTTCTCGCATTCATTGACGGCGATCATGAGTGCGCTGATGGCGGTATTGAATCGTAGCCCTTCGATATCTGCAGTAACTTTTTTAATCGTTTTGTGAAGGATTTTTGTGACATCTGTAGAAGATTCGGAGGTCACCTTCTCTTGCAATTTCCATACCCGTTCGATGAATCTTCGTGTGCCCGCCATGCTGGAAGTGCTCCAGGCAATCTGCTGATCAAACGGTCCCATGAACATCTCGTACATGCGCAACGTATCGGCGCCGTATATCTTTACGATATCATCAGGATTGACGACATTGCCGAAACGCTTGGACATTTTTCTGCCATCTTCACCCATGATAAGTCCGACGGCCTGCAACTTTGTAAATGGCTCGCTGGTCGAAACGGTGCCGATATCATAAAGGAATTTGTGCCAAAAACGCGCATAGATGAGATGACGCGTGGCATGTTCTGCTCCCCCGACATACAGATCGACTGGCGACCAATATTTTTCCTTTGCAGGATCGACTAATGCCTTGTCATTCTTCGGATCTTCATAGCTCAAATAGTACCAGCATGAACCTGCCCACTGCGGCATGGTATTCGTCTCGCGTTTTGCCTTGCATTCAGGATTAAAGAAACGATGAATATCCGTGAAGTCCTTGAGGATATTTTTTTCAGGCAGGACTTCCCTGAGTCCGTCATATCCATTGTATCCCCACGAGCATCCAACAATCTGTGTCTTATCCAGAATCGTTTCCAATTCGTACACGTCAGCCTTGGTGTCGGTGAAATAATAAATATCTTTCAGATCAACTCCCCAATCCTTGCAGATGGTTTCGATTTTTTCTTCTTTTGAATGATGATCTTCGAAACTCAATATGTGGGTAAATTTCATGCCCACCTTTTTCAAGGCAGGTTTGACATATTGTTCCGAACCTGAGGATACGACTGCGAATGTCGTATTTTTATATTTTTTGATTTCCTGTATGAACTTGGTGAAAAGCGGAAATTCAGACTGAGCCATTTTCTGTCCAAACATAGTATTAAATTCATTGTCGAGAACGATCTGCTCGGCAGAACGAACACTGTCACGAGAATGATGAGGCTTTTTGCTGAAGTATGCGGAGATCCGTTCCAATGCCTGTTCGGGCGTTTTAATATCACCCACGCCAATGTGAGACTCCAAGGCAGCCTTCCACGTATCTCCGAGCACGCCATCGAAATCAAAAATGAAATACTTCATTTTCTTTTTTTCTGCGAGACATGTCGGACAAGTCGTATTGACCCACTTTTCAATAGAAGCCAATGGGGACTCGCCTGTTCCTGTAGGCTCATAGGATTTCACCTTCGGCAATGCAACCGGCAACTGATCTTCCGGAACTGCTACGACGCCGTGGCGTTCGCAATGAATGAGAGGGATCGGCTCGCCCCAATATCGCTGACGCGAAAATACCCAATCACGGAGTTTGTAGGTAGTAACCCACTTTCCGCCTACGGCTTTGGTGATTTCTTTTTTGACTGAGGACGATTCCTTGCCTGAAAAATGTGAAGAGTCGATCAAATATCCATCTCCAATAAATGATTTGGTATCTCCGGAAAGAATGCGCTCAAACAAAAATGAATCCATTATTGTACCTCCGACGAATTTCTTGACGGAATCAAAGGGAACCCATTCCATATCATGAATCTTCTGTTCATCCGCTGATATTTCAGATTTTTTGGCATCTTTCAGCTTGAAAAGTAATCCGTACTGAATGTCTATCCGATTTTGTTTTTTATTCGGCGCGTAAAATTTTGCCCTGACCGGCCCGCCTATTATTCCTATGAATTCAGCATTCTTATACCCGATCTCTTCCTGAATCTCTCGTTTGGCGGCAAGAACAGGGTCTTCACCCTCTTCAATGCCCCCGGATATAAATGTCTTCCACCTATTATCTTTCCAGTTAAGCAGAGCATATTTGTCTTCAGACCAATGCTTCACAAATGCGCGCATGACTTTCCGATTGACCACCGGCTCATTTTCGCGAAATGCAAGTTCGCCGGGGAAACCTTTCCTCTCAGGCACTACGACATATTTCACCGGAAACTCGTATTTCTTCGCGAATTCCCAATCTCTTTCGTCATGTGCGGGTACAGCCATGACCGCGCCGGTTCCGTAGTCGGCGAGAACATAATCCGCAATCCAGACAGGGACTTCTTCTTTTGTGGCAGGATTCACCGCGCGGATTCCCTTCAACTCGACGCCGGTTTTTTCTTTCGTGGCATCCGTTCGCTGAATTTCAGTTTCTCTTTTGGTTTTGGAAATGTAAGCTTCGGCTTCGACGCGATTTTCCACGGCAGGCAAAAATTCACGGACAAGATCATGTTCAGGCGCGAGCACGACATATGTGACACCGAAGATCGTGTCGGGTCGCGTCGTAAATACTTCGATGTCGCGGGCACCGGCATCGGACGCTCCACCGGCACCCTTGCCACCTTTTACTTTGAATGTGATCGAAGCTCCCTCGCTTTTTCCGATCCAGTTCCTCTGCAATTCTTTGATCGATTCCGGCCAGTCGAGGAGAGGTTTACTCGTTTCCAATTTTTTGACACCCATGTGCAAATCCCAAAGATATACAAGTTCTTCGCGATTGAGAAATGACCGGACATCATGTTCTGGTATCCATTCGACATCATGCAGTTCTTTTTCATGCTCGGCCATTTCATTCCGTACGCCGTCTTTTAATTCCAAATGCACGCATGTAAAATGGCCGAAGCGATTTACTTTTTTGACACTGTGATAAAACTGCGAATCTACTTTTCCAACAGTTTTCACAAAACGAATATTCTGATATCCGCTTTCTTCCTGCACTTCGCGGACGGCGGCCGTTTCCAAATTCTCTCCTTTTTCAAGTCCGCCTATGATAAAACCCTGCCACGTATTCTTTTTATATTTTGAACACAGGTACTTATTTTCAGACCAATGTTTGATTATGCATATGACAGCCTGACGTTCTTCGAGCGGCAACCCATCCTTTAATGCGTCTTCGCCTTGCGTGCGCACGAAAAGCGGAACTTTTTCCGGTACGGCTTCAAACGTGTCGCCCCACAAAAGAGACGACCACATATATTTTTGTGCGAGAGGCGTGATGAAGCCAGACATTTCCTCACGAGATAGCCATACTACTTCATGATTGGCTTGTTCTTTTTCTGAAATAGGCAACTTTTCGCCATCCTGCAACTCAAAATACAATACGTCGAAATGCGCAAAGCGATTTTCATTTTTAGGGATATGGAAAAACTTTGAATCAACCTTGCCCAGATTCTTGATTAACTTTGCATGAATATACCCGGTTTCTTCCTGTATTTCTGACAAAGCCGCCTGCTCTGCGGTCTGACCTTTTTCAATGCCCCCTGTAATGAAGGTCTGCCAAGGGACTTTTTTCCATTTGAGACCTATGTACTTGTCCTCTGACCAATGTTTGACGATGGCAGTAATCGCATTTCTTTCGACAAAGGGCAAATGTTCACGCACAGCTCCTGGTTCTTTGATCTGCGTAAAGAGAGGAACGGAAGATGACATATCCACAGTAGTATCATCAGACAATCCTGCGGTCGCGCCTGTCGTCGCATCCAAATCCGCGAGAAGACGCTCGGCATAATCGGTAATACGCAAAACCCACTGACGCATCGGTCTTTTTTCGACCAAAGCGCCGCAGCGTTCGCATCGTCCGTCAATGACGTCTTCATTGGCAAGACCGGTTTTGTCTACAGGACACCAATTGATCGGTTCATATGATTCGAAGGCCAGACCTTTTTTGAACAATTGCAAAAAAATCCACTGCGTCCATTTGTAGTATGCAGGATCAGTCGTATTGACCTCGCGCGACCAGTCGTAATCCATGCCGATCAGATCCAGTTGTTTTTTGTAGCGCGCAACATTGTTCTTTACTGCTTCCGACGGATGAGTTTTCATCTTCAAGGCATAATTTTCCGCTGGCAAGCCGAACGCATCAAATCCCATGGGGTGCAATACCGAGTACCCGTGCATTCTTTTGAATCGGGAAATGATATCGGTAGCTATGTATCCTTTCGGATGTCCAACGTGAAGACCCTCACTGGAAGGATACGGGAACATGTCCAGAACGTAGTATTTCTTTTTATTCGGATCCTCTTTGGATTGATACACCTTGGAAGCCGCCCACTTCTTCTGCCATTTCTTTTCTATCTTGGCAGGATCATATTTCGGCATATTCTTGGGTTTAGGGGCGGACTTTTTCATGTAAGTGAATGATAGCTTAAAATAATATAAGTTTCAAAGCCGTGAAAATCTGCTACAATTATCGGGCAGCCTAACGATAATAAAGAAAAAATCCATGAAACGCGAACGTACATTAAATGAAACATTCTGGCGAAGGCTGACAAATTTTTGGACTCTTGTTTTCTTCGGTACGATCATCTACGACTACATTCTGAATAACGCCATGGATCATAACGGCACTATCCTCATCGTCGCCGCAGTCTATGGAGCATCGCTTGCCATATACAGTGCGGAAAAAGAATTCAAACGCTGGAATGACTGCCACGAAACTATTCACCCCGGCGAAGTCTATGTCATTCTCTGGACGATTCTCGTCTTCGGATTGCTCGCAGTGAATTTTTATCTCGCCAAACCCTACGAACTACCCGCCGAGGTCCGCGCCACTTACATCGTTGCTGTGGGTATTTTGGCACTGACAAAAGAATCGAAGCATTTATATGGCAAAAGGAAGAAGTGTTAAATCTTAAACTCAATAACCTCCCCATCCTTCACCACATATTCCCTCCCTTCCGTTCTGAGCAAACCCTTTTCGCGTGCAGCGGCATAGGAACCTGCTGTAAGCAACGTGTCCCATTCAATGATCTCAGCTCGTACAAATTTTTCTTTGAAGTCTCCGTGGATAGCAGTGCCGGCTTCCGGTGCAGTCCAGCCTTTGCGGATAGTCCAAGCG
>DHWH01000006.1:0-450 GCA_002413065.1 Patescibacteria group bacterium UBA5187 | reverse complement strand
AAAGCGCGCGTTTCATCTTCACCGGTCGTGAAGTAGGTGATCAAACCGAGAAGTTCATATCCTTTTTTAATGAGGCCGTCAGTCCCGTCATTGTGTGCTCCCAGACCCATACGCATTTCTGACTTGTCGAGTTCCTCCAAATCTTTGAGTTCCTGTTCGATCCCAGCATCAACGATCACATATCCGGCATTATTTTCTTTAAAGAAATTCATCAATCTGACCCATCGCTCATCAGTCGGCGATTCATCCAGGTTTTTTGAGCCTGCTTTTTTATTCAAAACATACATAAATTTCTTTGCAGTAATGAGACAGAGCTGCTGCAAAAAAGGCGCTTCGAATTCGTTGGCATTGACTGAGGAAGCCAACTTGCCTGCTTCAAGAGCGACGATCAGCCGCTCAACCAATGCCATTTCAATGATCGCTTCTTTTTTTCCAGCTTTGACTTCCTTA
>DHWH01000002.1:7150-23557 GCA_002413065.1 Patescibacteria group bacterium UBA5187 | reverse complement strand
CAAGCTATTGAATACTAAACGGTACCTGTTCAATGGCCTTCCCTTGCCATGCTCTCCTGCACCATAAGACGTAGCGCGCTACTCCGGGTGACTATACTTAGTTTCTTTTTCCAATACAAGCTTGATTCCTTCTTTTTTGACCTGTTTAGTCTGGGTCGCCTGCGTCTGCTTTACCTGCTGAACATCGCGCGCCGCTTTCCTGTACGCGCAATAATCACACTCCTTTGCCGCGGCAGGAGGCTTTGCATTCATGAGACATGCGCGTATGTCTTTCAATGCCGGTTCGATCCAGGAATCATCTCCTGTGTATGCGATAAGATCAATATCAAAATCCAGTTTTGCGTCGAAAGCTTGTCTGTCCGTTTTGCCGTTACAATATACGAAATATCCCGTCTTGGAAACTTCAAAACCATTCTGACGGAAGAGCCATTGATACACTTCCATCTGGCGCTTGTACCCTATCTGCCATTCTTTATCGAGAGTGACTTTCTCTTCCTTGCTTGTGGACTTGTAGTCAACGATGATCAACTCCCCCTTTGAAGTGGTCCAGACGTCGTCGATGGCACCTGTAACGAGAAGACGTGACGGTTCATGAACATAGCGGATGCCTTTGAAATTACTCCTCCAGATATCGAGATCTTCGTGGCTGAAAGGAATGACGTCGCGCAAACCATATGCATTCATGAGCGGATGCGCCCTCTTTTTCGCGCGATGAATATCAAATTCTTTTTTGAGAAGTGTATCGACGGCAGAGTTGAGCGCGAATGGATATCCAGGAGGACGTCCTACACCAAGACAGCAATCGAGATAAAAGCAAAGCGGACAATTCAAAAAGAGATCAATCTTCGATCTGCTGACCTTGAATGTATCCTCACTCTCCCGGTCGAAAATGTTTCGCGTACGGCGAGCATTGTAATAGTCGGACATGGGGATATTTTAGCACAAGAAACCTTCTTTTTTGAGAATCGCAATTTTTTTCGAAAGTCCCCTGTTGTACCCGCCCATTTTTCCATCTGAGCGGATGACGCGATGATATGGAATCTTCGGATCGTAGTTCGTACTCAGTGCAGAACCGACAGCGCGCGACGCCAACGGATTGCCGATTTTCTGAGCAACTTCCTTATACGTCATAACTTTCCCTGCAGGAATATGACGGACAACTGAGAATACTTTTTCTTTGAAAGTGAGTTGGGTCGTCATATTTATTTCGCGCTCACGGTAACTTTTTTCATGACAACATCGCTAACTGGCCTGTCATTGGGACCCGTCTGCGTAGCGGCAATAGCATCGACAATATCCAATCCTGAAAGAACTTTACCGAAGATCGTGTACTTGTGCGGCAAAGTGTAGTCCTTATGCATTATGAAGAATTGACTGCCATTCGTATTCGGACCAGCATTGGCCATAGCAACTGTTCCGCGAACGTAACCTGCTTTGTAGGACGGAGTAGCGGGATTGAGCTCATCGGCAAATTTGTATCCTGGACCTCCCGCACCTGTTCCTGTCGGATCGCCGCCCTGGATCATGAAGCCGGGAATGACACGATGGAAGATGACGCCGTTATAGAATCCCTTTTCCGCCAGAGTAACAAAATTTTTGACGGTCTGTGGCGCATCGGCATCGTATGTCTCAAATGTGATGACTCCCTTATTTGTTTCGATAGTGATGATATGCATGGAATTTTTTATTGATGATGTTGAGGATTGAGTAGTGGTTGAAGTGCTAGCAGTACTTGAAGCGTTTGTTGACTGGCTCGTGCTCGTGCTCGTGAGTCCATAATTTTCTACTGATGCAGAAGGTTTTGTCGTCCGCCAATGGATGATTCCTAGAATGATAAGGACAACTACGATAAGTGAGATCCAACGGGAAGTGCTCATGGTTTTATTGCATTTAACGTGCATGAATAATAAATCGAATACTAAGATGCTACAGATTATACAACTCCTCCATCTTCTGTACCACTAACTTCTTGGCATCTTCGAGAGGCATCATAAGTACCGCGCCTGCAGCATCTTTGTGACCTCCGCCGCCGAGAGCGACCGCCAATTTTGAGACGTCATAATCCGCATCTTTGCTGCGGAAACTCATCTTTATATTTCCCGGGGCAACTTCTATTATGACTCCGGCGATGGACCATTCCTTGACGCTTTGCAATATTGGCGAAATCATACCCGCATGAACGTCAGACATTGGAATATTTTTTTCTTTGAGTCCGGCCAATGTCACGATGGAAAGGCCGCATTTGCCATTCAAAAACGTTTCAATATTACTCAATGCCAAAGCTTGGAGCGCCAGATCGCCCGGAGTCCTGGAATTTTCCATATCCGAAATTAATTTTGGAAATGACGGTACGATTTTGGTCAACTCAGCCGCAACGGCAAATGTTCGTGCCGTCGTACCCCTATATTTGAATCCTCCCGTATCCGTATACATTCCTATAAAAAGGTTTGCAGCAATTTCAGGCGTCAGCTTGATCTGCCATTCCATAAAAAGATCGTGCAATACCTGGCATGCGGCGGGGTACGTGGGTTCGACAAGATTTATGTCGCCATATCCCTGATTGCTTGCATGGTGATCGATGACAATGGTCCGCATAGGCAATGGAAACTCAATAGGCTTGAATCGCGAGATCATCTCCTTTGAACCGCTGTCTTGAATGATAAACAGGTCAAATTCCGCCAGATCCAATTCAAAAAAATTCTTTTGCACGATATCGCGCGCACCGGGAAAATGCATGAAAGCATCCGGAATTTCAGAATCACCTTTGAATACAGTGGCCTTTACGCCCAATTGTTCGACCGCGAATTTCATGGCCAACGCAGAACCGACACTGTCGGGATCAGGCGACGGATGACAATGCAACAAAACAGATTTCGCCTTTTTTATTTCAGCGAGAATGACTGGAGCTTTTTCACATATAAGAGGTGATATCTCGGAAGACATTACGGATAAAAATTAATGTGGATGGGGCGAAACTTAGTGTTTTACTTAAACACGACAGGAATTTGAACTGACTTATTGCGGGCCGGATCTCCGGAAGGATTGTCATTTTTGAGGATCACATATCCGCGTGAACCGGAAACTTGTTTAGGAAATGCCAAAGTTGCCTTGAATGCTACGAAACCGGCTTTCATCCAATCGCCTTGTGCCTGAGCAGGTACCTGCGCGAGAACCTTTCCATTCCAATCCGTGAGTACGGCTGGAAATGAAGCTTCGAAGAACCATGCGCCAAGAGCTTCCCCTGCTACTGTTAGTGAAGTGGTGGAGATCTGTTGCCCAACGAGAGGAGCTGTTACATGAATTTCACTTGCGGCGGCTGGCGGGGTGTATGTTTCCTTCAATGTGACAGGCAGAGTTGTTGTTGCCGTTGAGGTGGCAGTAGTTACTGAAGTACTAGTCGCGACCGGATTTTGATTGACCTCCTTCGAAGGCTGTTTTACAAATATGGCGAGCAGGACCAAGATAATAATGACTGCTATGATGATATAATTTTTTTTCATAAATGAAGTATACCATAACGGCGATATAGCGGAATATTTGAGCTTTCCCTTAAAAATGCTATATTTATCCGCATGAATCGAACATACATTAAAGACCTCAAAGCCGCCATTGGCACGGATGTAACGATCTGCGGCTGGGTAGACGTGCGCCGGGATCATGGAAAATTGATTTTTATCGATTTCAGGGATATGACCGGAAAGATCCAATCGGTCGCATTGCCTTCGCATGCGGAAGCTCATGCGAATGCCAGTAAAGTCCGCTCTGAATGGGTAGTTCGCGCGACGGGCACGATCAACAAGAGATCTGAACGAATGATCGCAAAAAACGAAGAGAACGGTGAAATCGAGCTCGAACTCAAACAATTGGAAGTTTTGAACGAAGCCCAAACTCCCCCGTTCGACATTCATGGCGATGGAAAAGAGATCAACGAGGAAACTCGTCTGAAGTATCGTTACATAGACCTGCGACGCCCTCGCGGACAAAAAAATATCAGGACGCGTCATAAGGTCATAAAATATATCCGTGATTTTCTCGATACGGAAGCATTCACAGAAATCGAAACGCCCATCCTTACAAAATCAACTCCGGAAGGAGCACGCGACTATGTTGTGCCTTCGCGTCTTGAGAATGGTCATTTTTATGCGTTGCCGCAATCACCTCAGCAATACAAACAGCTCCTCATGGTCGCCGGCTTCGAAAAATATTTCCAGATCGCACGCTGTTTCCGCGATGAAGACACCCGCTCTGACCGTCAGCCGGAATTCACCCAATTGGACTTGGAAATGAGTTTTGTTCAACGTGAAGATGTTATGGCCGTAAACGAAAAACTTCTCATTGAGATTGTCGCCACCTTATTCCCTGAAAAGAAAATCCAGACAGTGCCGTTCCCGCGCATCACGTACAAAGAAGCGATGGAAAAATATGGGAACGATCGTCCTGATATCCGTACGGATAAAAATGATCCTAACGTATTAGCTTTCTGCTGGGTAATTGATTTCCCCTTCTTCGAAAAAACAGACGAAGGTGGCTGGACATTCACTCACAATCCATTTTCCGCTCCAAAGCCGGAACACATGCAGGGGCTCATGAACAAAGAAAATATAGGCGAAATTCTCACCACGCAGTACGACATCGTTTTGAATGGTTTTGAGATCGGCGGTGGCAGTATCCGCAACCACACTCCGGAAGCGCTCAAGACCGTTTTCGAGATCATGGGATATTCGGCAGAACAGATCGAATCAAATTTCGGACACATGCTTCGCGCCCTCGCTTCCGGTACTCCTCCGCACGGCGGTATTGCATGGGGACTCGACCGCCTCGTCACGCTTCTAAATAATGAAACATCCATTCGTGAAGTTATCGCATTCGCAAAAACAGGAGAAGGCAAAGATCTCATGATGGATGCACCTTCGGATATCAGTGAAAAACAAATGAGAGAACTCGGGATT
Source organism: Patescibacteria group bacterium UBA5187 (assembly GCA_002413065.1). GTDB lineage: Bacteria > Patescibacteriota > Minisyncoccia > Phycocordibacterales > PALSA-1337 > C7867-002. Next base: position 18,608 of record DHWH01000002.1, on the reverse strand, counting down.
GAATTACGCAAGAAGAAATAAAGGGAGGAAAAATAAAAGGAAACAAAAAACTGCCCGCATCGGCAGTTTTTTGTTAAGGTTGTCCCTCTTCCGGTTTCAGATCCAGACAGACTGAGTTTAGGCAATAATGCTTGCCTGTTTTAGCGGAACTGTCCTCAAAAACGTGTCCGAGATGAGAACCACATTTCGCACAAAGAACCTCACTTCTATCCATACCATACGAGACATCATGCTCGAACTTTACAGCGCCTGGCAATGCCTGATCAAACGATGGCCATCCTGCCAATGAGCTGATGTTTGACTCGAATTTTGCATCCGAAGGAAATAGTGGATTGCCGCACACCAAACAGGTATAGGTACCCTTCTTTGTTTCATGCAGATACTTCCCCGTAAACGGAGTCTCCGTACCCTTCTCCCGAAGGACGTGGTATTGCTCGGGTGTCAGTTTCTTTTTGAGCTCATCTTCATTCATATAATAAGTATACGACGACAGGTACAAAATGGTACAGCTAACCTCCGACTAAGAGCGGAAATTATTTCGTCTTACTCAGGACATCATTAATAAATTCAATTTTCCGGCGATAAAACTCTCTCGTACTGAAGCCATTCATTCCCTCTTTCAATTGCTCATAGGCTTTCAACGTCTCAGGATGTTTTCTCAAATAAGCTTCGAATGTAATGCCGTCCAACCACCCTTCGGATGTATTATTAATCAGGAACAAATCAATATGTTTTCCATCTACTTCTGTCACAAACCGAGCCCGTTCCAATGGATACAGGCTTCTCGGTGCGCCAAAAATATTTTCAAGAAAAGGTACTGTTTTATCAAAATCTTGCAGCGACACGGGAATATAAATATCAATTTCATCCTGACCTGAAATACCCAGGCTTGTTGCTCCTCGATGAATAACAAGTGTACCCGCGCCCAATGACGATTGTATTTTATTTTTTATAATCTGAAACTTTTCTTCGGCAGTCGAATCAAACGGAACAATTCTGACTTTTGTCTCATTGGAAAGATGCTCGATCCATTTTTCTTGTTTGGGTGTAATCACGATTATTTCTTCAACAACTCAGCAAACTTTTTCTGCAATTTTTCAAGCTTGGGCGCAATGACAATCTGACAATACGGTGCATCTGTATGGGTCGCGTAATATTCACGGTGATAATCCTCTGCTTCATAAAATTCTCCGAGCGGTTTCACTTGCGTGACAATGGGATTTGAATAAGCTTTCGCATCATTCAGTTCTTTGATCAAAGCAAGAGTTTTTTCACGTTGTGCGTCCGAAGTATGGAAAATGACAGAACTATATTGAGTACCGATATCCGCACCCTGCTGATTCATAGTTGTCGGATCGTGCGTATTGAAAAAAACTGCAAGAAGGTCATCGTAGGTGATGATAGCGGGATCAAAAACTATCTTGATGGATTCGACATGGCCAGTGTTGCCATTCGATACTTGTTCGTATGTCGGATTGCTAGTCGTTCCTCCCGTATATCCGGGCGTAACGGAAATAACTCCCTTTAATGATGAAAAAACTGCTTCTGTACACCAGAAACACCTCCTCCGAACACTGCTGTTTCAGCTTGTGGGGTTTGCATATGATTATGAGATACGAACTAGTCACCTCTCTAGGCGCACCTGAACATATTATTTTTTCGTATTTTTCCAAGCGTTCTTCTTCGCCAAACGTTTCTTTGTTTTGCGAGAACGAGACGTCTTCAGACGCATGTTTATTCTTTTTGCCATGTGCTAATACTAACACATTTTACCCAAACGTGAACGTAAACACCCTCACGCCCGGCTTTGAAAAGATAATATCGATGCGATGCTTCATCAGACCGGTGTTCGAATATAAATGATACAGGCGCGACTGATCAAGTATAAGCATGCCGTCCTTGGAAACATCCTTCCCTGCCCATTGTTCCGGAATAGGCTTGCCGTCGATCAGGATCTGCGCGGAAACCGGATTGGCCGTGCCGCTGGAGCCGGAATTGTTCGGGGACTGTGCGACCACATACATGTTCGTGGCTGTGAAAACATATGAAATCTGCGTGGAACTGCTCTGTGTTTCGGCGTATTCATTTTCTATATTCCAATTCCCGCCCAGATAAAACATATTTGGTTTCAATGTATCCGGAATTGTGAATATGCCTTTATTGGAATCAAAGGATGATGGACGGTTGCCAAAAAGCTCATTTCGCAAAGAACCAAAATATGTTTCAGGGCTCTGAGTCAGAATCTGATATCCGACAGGCATCGTCGAAGTACCCATTGTGACCGATCCGGTTTCATTCAATACTTGTTTGCGTTCTTTGAGCAGTTGTACGATCTCCGCTTCAGTTTCCGGATAGCCGCCTTCGCCGATATGATCGTACACAACGTTGCCGTGAATATCGATAATATATTTGTGCGGCCAATATTGGTTTCGGTACGCATTCCACGTGGCATAATCATTGTCGAGCACGACAGGAAACTTCAAGCTGAATTGCGCAATGCCCATACGTACATTCGCGATGTCCTTTTCAAATGAAAATTCCGGGGTATGAATGGCTACGATTTCCAATCCTTGATCTTTATATTTCGCATACCAGTCATTCAAATATGGAAATGTACGCTGGCAATTGATGCAGGTGTAATCTACAAAGTCGACAAGAATGACTTTCTTGCCCACGAGATCTGCGAGTTTGAATGGTTCACTATTGATGAAGCCCGCGATCTTCACTAATTCTATATATTTTCCCAAACTTTTTTGAGGCGGAATGTATCCGGGGCGTACTGTAGCTTCGGATGTGGACGAAGCCGATTGAATGGTTCCCGATTGAGACTGATCTAGCCCGGAAGACGGTAACGCGCGCGGATCTTCAAGCGCTTGATGAATAGACTGTTCGATCCTTGTGACATCAAAGAAACCTGCATTCAAAATGGCCGTTTCTATTTTCTTATCTGCACCGAACGCTATCAAAACTGCCAGAATTATAAACAACGCACCGAGAACACGCTTGAACCAGCCAGTAGGGTTCGTTGCCCATTCCAAACGATCAATGATTCGCTGACCGATCCCCGCAACCAACAAAAGAACCAATGCCAAGCCGAGAATATACGCCAGCAGATCAATAATTCCCATCGCGAAACTCTGCGGCAATACTGTTGCCAGGATCACGAAAAATGTCGGACTGCATGTCGTAAAAACCGGACCGAGAGCCGCACCGACAATAATGTCCGACCAGACAGAACTTTCTTTTCCATATCCTTTTGAAATCCACCTATCCGGCTTGTTGTGTCCGGGAATTTTGAGAACGAGACGAGCCCAGGCGATCGGAAAGAGCAGCGTCAGTCCGAACGCAGCGAGGATCACTGCTGAAACATAATTCCAAAATATAGGAGACGCGCCGATGAGTGCCGTACTTCCCTTCAAAAGCAACGTGAACGCAAGAACAGAAAGAGACAGCGAAGCTATGATGATAAATGGCCTGCGGCGATTCTTGGTCTCGCTTACAGAACCAGCGAGAATGACGGGCAAAAGCGGAAGAACGCAGGGTGCCAATACAGTGAGGACGCCGGCTATAAATGAAACAACAAATAAAGTCATGAGATAATTATCGTCTATGTTCGTCATATTGTATAGTGATAGACCGTGAATATAGTATGATATACAAAATGAACAAAACGGAACTCAAAAAGACCTATACTCATCAAAGCGACGAACAGCTTGCCGAAGCGTGCCGCGCGCATGATCATGCCGCTTTTCAGGAACTGATGCACCGCTACATGCGGCATATTTTTCATTTTGCCCGGCAATACGCGAAAACATCCGAGGATGCCGACGATATCGCTCAGGATACTTTTTATAAAGTGTGGAAATATATAAAAAAATACACGAAGAACCGCTCGTTCAAACCCTGGCTGTACACTATCGCGCGCAACACCGCGCTGGATTTTCTGAAAAAAAAGAAAGCCATAGTTTTTTCCGATATCGACGATCTTGAAAATGACCTACACTTCACTGATACATTGGAAGACCCTGCTCCATTGGCATCAGAAGTATTCGAGAATGCCGCATTTATCAAAAAGCTCCAAGCGGCACTGGGAACAATTCACCCCGACCATCGGGCTATTCTCCTGCTTCACTACCGAGAAAATATGACCTTTGATGAAATCGCCAAGATCGTCGGCAGGCCGATGAATACGGTAAAAAGTTGGCACCGGCGCGCTTTGATGCGATTGCGGGCGGAGGTAGAGAAGAAAGAAAAGAAACGGAAGTAACGACTGTCGCAATTATTTTTCTATGACAGGCACGAACAATTTCTTGAATTCTTCAAAAGGCATCGTGTAATTGAAACCGGGTGGAAACTCCTGCAAACGACCTGCATTTTTCTTGTCATATTCCGGAGTCCGACTAAGGTGCACGAAACATACCATTGAAAATCGTCCTGCTGTGGCTGTCGCATCTGTTGCAACAACGCGATGGAATAATGCTTTCAATATATTTCCGGAGCGATATTGCAGACGCATTCCGGGAATGATAACTGTCTCGCCAGGTGACACTGGCATATTCACCCATGTGAGATCCATAGTGAGACACTGCAATCCCGGATCACTTTCATACAAATGCAATGTGAAGCCACTTTTATCCGCATGAGAAGTTGCCAATTCGTCACCAGCCTTTCGATTGCCAAAGAAATGGAGGAATCGCAAAAACCAAGCATCTTGGCTATTCTCAACTTCGTCCGCAAAATCTTTGATCGAGAATTCCGTTTCAACCTGTTTCGCAAAATTAATGACGAGAGGTTTCATGAGATTGATCAAGTATTCGGCTTGCGATATCAATGCGGTGATAATCGGATCACCTGTTTGTTCCGCTGATTGCCTGAGCCAATCGCTCATGCCTGTTGTAACATGCAGATCTTCTTTGAGATCATGACTGAGACCGGGAGTAGTTTTCAATTCATATCCGACACCCATTCCATTATTAGGATTATAAGGAAATTGCGTCTTTATGTTATTTGGCAATGCGCAAAAATTTTTCCACGATTTCACCGTTTCCAGAACAGCGGCGCGAAGTTCCGGCGGATACGAAATACTTACAAATCCATCATCTTTTAATTGATGCAACGAATTGGAATTTTTCATAAATACTATTATATGAAAACCCCACAAACAAACTAGCGAGGATACCCTCGGTAACTATTTGCTTTGCACATCCTCATCACAAAAGAATGGTAGTGTACTGATTTTATTATCCCGAATCGCCATGAGCACATCCGGAAGTTTTTTGATCGAATCAAATTCAGCTCGTTCATTGGCAATAGCCTGATCTATCGGTACCCACATATTGTGTCCGTATTCCGTATCGGCGATAAGCTCACCCGAGTATTCATCAGTGTATGCGATAGGAAAAAGCACATCTGAAAACAATTCATTTTGAACGTACAGGATGCGGCGCTGGATACCGACTATACGAAATGATGCATCAAGCCCTGTTTCAACATTAAGCTTACGGCTTGCAGCATCTTCGATCGACTCTTCTTTGCGCACGATTCCACCCATCACACCCACTTTTCCATACGAAGGATTTGATTTTCGAAGCTGATTCAATATCTCGATATTACCCTTATGCATGCGCGAAACTACCGTAAGTACGTTTATTTTAAATAGATGCGTCGCATGACTTTCGTCTGCTGGTGGATTGTGATCGGCGACATGCCGGATACCGGCATCAGAAAGTGAGTAGCCCTCGTCTGCTTTATCGACCAATCCTTTCTTTACTAAAAATTGCAGATGATAATTGAATAGGTCATTCGGGATATTTTTGGGCTGAATCTCGCTATATCTCAGGCTCTTGGCATTTTTGAGCCGTAAAAATATATGATTCTGAATCGGAGAAAAGAGATGTGCCATAAATTACGCTTTTATCTTTGAAAACGTATATGCGCCGATAACCAAAAATGCAGCAGTCACACATACAAGTACGCTCACGTCGGTCACCAAACTAAACTGAGTCGCTCCGGCGAGAACGTGCCGCAAAGCATCGACTCCATATGTCAAAGGATTGATATGAACTAAAAATGCAACCGCCGGCGGCAGTCCGGTCAGAGGAAAGAGCGCGCCTGACAAGAAAAAGATCGGCATAATAATAAAATTTGTTATGAGCTGGAATCCCTGCATATCTTCCAGACGTGAAGCCAGTGCGGTTCCGGCTGCGGCAAACAAAAGCGCGATGCACAGCATGATAAGAATGGCTTCCGGTATCGAAGCCAGTTCTGGACGAAAACCGGCAATAATAGCGATTACAAGCACGATTACGCCCTGGAACATTGCCGTTGTCGCCCCTCCCAAAGTTCGTCCGATCATTATCACAAGTCGAGAGACAGGAGCGACAAGTGTTTCCTTGAGGAAGCCGAATTGGCGATCCCAGATGATTTCAATTCCCGAAAAGATGCTCGTAAAAAGAATACCCATGGCGATGACGCCCGGCGCCAAAAATTGGAAATAATTTCCTTGGCCAGCCTGTGAAAAGACCGGGCCGAGACCATACCCAAGCGCCAACAGGAAAAGTATCGGCTGACCCAGCGAACCTACGATGCGCGACTTGGATCGAAAATAGCGTTTTATTTGTCGAAGCCAGAGGATATAAATTGTATATAATATGTGTGTCATATTGAAATTATAAATCATGCGATCGTGCTTTTTCATGCTATTTTCTTCCTCCGCGCCACATTTTTGCCATATTGCGCAATTGGTCGGACGATCCCGCTTCTTGGGAACGGATGGTATGCCCCGTCATCTTGATGAATGCTTCCTCGAGAGACTGTGCACCTGCATTTTTTATAATGTCAGTAGGCGTGCCTCGGGCAATGATCTTTCCATGATCCAAAATCGCCACCTGACTGGCTACTCGTTCAACTTCATCCATATAATGCGTCGTGAAGAAAACAGAAAGTCCGCGTTCGATATTTAATTTTTTAATATATGACCAGATATTATTGCGTGTCTGAGGATCGAGACCCACGGTCGGCTCATCCAGAAACAATACAGCGGGGGTGTGCAGAAGTCCGCGGGCGATCTCCAGGCGGCGTTTCATTCCTCCGGAAAATTGTTTGACCATACTGTCCCGACGATCCCATAATTCCACAAATTCCAAAAACTGCTTGATGCGGCCGGGTGTTTCCTTGCGCGGTACTCCATACAATCCCGCATGGAAAAACATATTCTCGTATGCGGTCAATTCATCATCGAGAGACTGATCCTGGAAAACGATCCCGATGGAACGGCGAACATCGTTCGAATGAGTGACAGGATCAAATCCGTTGACCGTGATCGAACCTGAAGTGGGACGTTCCAATGTCGTAAGCATTTTTATGGTAGTAGTTTTTCCTGCGCCATTCGGACCCAAGAAAGCGAAAATTTCTCCGGCGGGAACATCGAATGATGCGTCATCTACAGCCGTAAAAGCAGCGTATTTCTTGGTGAGGTTTTTGACCGAGATGCCGTATTTGGATGGAGGCATACGCGTATAAATAGTGGAGTATTAAGAAAGGATATCTATACTACCATACCCAGGCTCAAATGGTGCGATCTAAAACTATTTCACCACATGCGCCATCGCATACTCCCATGTTCCAGCCACTTTTTTGCCGGGATTGAAAATACCTTTTGGATCCCAGATCTTTTTCGTTTCCTCAAACAGTTTGTAGACCTCTTCGCCATACTGCATTTTGATAAAGGGCGTGCGGATCAAACCGTCATTGTGCTCGGCGGTAATAGTGCCCTTGAATTCATGTACTAGTTCATACACTTTTATGGACAATTCTTTTATGACTTCGTGGGATTTTTCCTGATGAAGATTCATGAGCGGAATGATATGGAAATTTCCATCACCGATATGGCCGGCGATAGTATATGTCAATTTATATTGATCGAGAATGGAATATAACCGCGGTAAAAATTCAGGAAGATGTTCCGGCAAGACGGCAAAATCATCTATGAATGGAGCTGTGCGTAATTCTTTGACATGGTGCCGGAGCATATTGAAGCTCTCGCGACGAATGACCCAGTATTTCGCGGCGTCCGTGGCGGTTTCGGTCACCTTTGATTTCTCATGGAGATCTTTGATGGACGCCTGTGCTTCTTCGGCTTTGTGAACAGCTTCTTCCGGAGTGTCACCCGTAAATTCCGCCATCATTACTAATTTTGGAACACCTCCTTCGAGAACCGCCAGCATTTCCGGCAGGAATTCCAAGCCAAGCGTGATCAGATTGCCTCCCATCTGCTTCATGAGCTGAGGCAGGAATTTCATCGCGATCTTGAACGTATGGTCGTCATACGATTCGAAACTTTCAGGTTTGAACTGGAGAACATGCGCAGCCGTCTTTGCCAACAGATTCAAGTCCGTCAGAAAAATGACCAGGAGCCGCGAATGAATCTTTGGTTTGACCAAAGCAAATTCTATTTCCGTGACCAGACCGAGCGTACCCTGTGACCCTACGATCATTTTTGTCAGATCGAATATGCCACGTTCCTTATTCCATACATTCCACAGATAGTATCCGCATGAGTTTTTCGAAACGGCCGGCTTGGCGTTTTGGAGCAGGCCGTAGTTACGATCGATCAGATCAGACATTCCGCGATAGACCTCCCCTTCGAATGTCATCTGCTTTTTCTTCTCCTCAAGCTCCGCCATCGTAAGCGGTTTGAATTCGTATTCATTTCCATCAGCGGCCACCATTTTCAAGCGGCGAATATAACCTTCGGTTTTTCCGAATGTAAGCGTTTTTTCTCCGCCGGAATTGTTCGCGACCATGCCGCCCACCGTACAGATCTCGCGCGAAGCCGGATAACTTGGCATGATATAGCCTTTCTCCATTGTGGCTTTATCAAAATCGCGATAGTACACACCTGGTTCCGTGATCGCGTATCCCGTGTCGCCCGCACTAGTTTCGCCATCCTGGTCACCAACTTCCTTAATATGATTGAAATATTTTGTAAAACTGACAACAATGGATTCTGTAAGAGGTCCGCCTGTCATGTCCGTACCGGCTGAGCGTGCGGTCAAAGTCATTGGAGCGGCGGCACCGGAATGAGCCGTAACGAAATTAACCAGTTTTTTTATATCCTCAACATTTTTGGGATGGACCACTACTTCAGGCTTCACTTCAAAAATACTGGCATCGTGGCTGGCTTGATCGAGAGCTTCGGGACTCGCATCGACATCGCCGGTCAGATCCTTCTTCAATTCATTTATATCTATCATGGGGAGAATTATACCTTAAAAGCTATCACCATGCGGAACAATTGACAGACATAATAAAAAATTCTATTGTTTCAATAGATATGAATATCCCCTTCAACTTTCTATTGGGCCTTTTTGAAAAACTGATTTTCCCGAAGGCGAAACCCGTCACTCCAACCATCAACCTCGGACCTTTTCCTGAAAAAGAAAAGCTCACCCAAGTTACGCTGGCGCCTCCGCGAATCATTATCGTAGGTCCCGACGCGTCGAAAAGCCGGTTGGATTCAATCGTATTAAGCAGGACACTGGAAACTCCGGCAACTATGCCCACACTACGCCAGGCAATGAACGGTGCCCAGAATCAAGATCGGGAATCAATCCGACTCACAATGAAACGACGGCCTCCGCCGCCAAAATAATCGAAGTTGAATTTCAAAAAACCGGCGCATGTATATGCACCGGCATTTTTATATCTGAGTAAGGATTTAGACGAACGTGAGTGCCCTACCCTTTGCACCTCCGCGGCCGGTACGACCGATGCGGTGTACATAGTCATCGTACGTTGCGGGAATTTCAAAGTTGATCACGTGACTTACTCCGGCAATATCAAGTCCGCGGGCTGCTACGTCAGTGGCGACCAGAATNNAGAATCTTCACATGATGTTCCTTGAACACCTTCAAAGCTTTCTGGCGCTGACCCTGACTTTTATTTCCGTGAATGGCCTCCGCGGTGAAACCTGATTTTACCAATTGTTCCGACAATCTCTGCACGCCATGTTTCGTCTGTCCGAAGATAAGGACCTTGTCGAAACCGGGCTGATTCAAGAGATCGCAGAGTACATCAAATTTATTTTTTCCTGCGGGTACGCGCACGACATCCTGATCAATCGTATGTGAGGTGTCGCCTGTCTTTACGGAAATAGTGACGGGCGCATGAAGGAATGTATGGACCAATCCTTCGATCTCGCGTGACATCGTAGCCGAGAAGAATAGCGTGTGATGCTTTGTGGGCATACTGGCGACTATCATTTTGATGTCGTTGATGAATCCCATGTCCAGCATGCGATCGGCTTCATCGAGTACGACTGTATTAAATTCCTGAAGGTTTACTTTCTTTCGGTCGATAAGATCTTTGAGGCGTCCCGGTGTTCCGATAAGGAAATTGTACGGTCGGGCGAGACATTTCATCTGATATGTAATGCTTGCGCCGCCTATACACGAAACTGACCACATATTCATATGTGCAGAGAATGCCCTAAATTCTTCTTCGATCTGTTGGGCCAATTCACGTGTAGGGACTATGATCAAAACTTTCTCTCGCGGAGCCATAAGAACTTTATTGATAAGAGGAATAAGAAACGCCGCAGTCTTGCCTGTACCGGTGTTAGCAATACCGACTACGTCCGTACCGCGAAGAATGTGCGGAATGATCTTGTCCTGAATAGGAGTAGGAACGTAATATTTTTTTGTGGCAATGGTCGTCTTCAATCGAGGATCAATGAGAAAATCCGTGAACGAATGTTCAGGCGTATAATTCTGCTGTTCTTCGGTTACGACTGCTTTGTTGATGAACTTTGAGATGTCGATGCGCTGACCGCCAAAACGCCTGCCGCCTCCGCGATTGCCGCTTGATCTCGCATGTCCTCCGCCACCCGGACGACTGCCTTTATAATCGCCGCGACTTCCGCCATGACTGCTATGGCCTCCGCTAAAACCGCCTCTGCTGGCAGAAGTTTTTGAATACGAAGACGAAGATGAGCTTGAAGCTGAGCCAGATCGAGTGCTTTGACCCGGGCCGCTAGCCTTGAAATGTTTCTGATACATAATATTGTGTTGTGCCCTATGGGGCTGTTGTTCCCAACGGCTAGCTCTTACAAAAGCAAACAGTGGAGAGGTTTATTAGATAACAACTATATATTATATGTATAAAAAAGTCAATAGTCTCATGTTGTTTGGTATAAAAAATCCGGAATGATATCCGGATCGGAGCAGACTGTATATTGAGTTCCACGATGATTCCCGGGTTCAGGGCTTCTCATTATCGTAGTTATTCAAGAATTTTACCATCGCGTATTTGAGCAGGCTGATGGTAAGGAGCACTAACAATCCAATGACAATCGCTGCCCATAGGATCGTGCGGTCGATTGCGCACACGCCGAGGATCATGATGATCCAGATCAGACTGCCGCAAATGAGGGTCTTGAGAACGGGAGGAGGGAAATCCT
>DHWH01000002.1:0-7078 GCA_002413065.1 Patescibacteria group bacterium UBA5187 | reverse complement strand
GGAGGAGGGAAATCCTCCTCGCTTCTTCTGCTTTTTCCAATCAAACGAATCATAAGAATCATTACGTTATAGGTTGCAAGTTCACACTATACCTACCTACAATAATACAAATGTTTTAACAGAGAGTCAATCTGCAACAAAATCAGGCGAACATGGCCGCCTGATTTTGGCTTTTATATATTTTTAAAATACTTCCCTCTGATCAACCATGTATCTTCGACTCGATCATTGAACGTATTTCACCATCATTCATCCCTTTCAGATCATTCATGTGGTCAGATTTGAGATGAGCCATCATTTTGCCGACAACTTGTTTCGCAGTATCGCCCGAAGCCTCGTATGTACATGATGTTTCCGGATTGATATCCTTGCATGATATTTTTTTCATATATATTAGAAACGCATGTTTTGCATGCATATTATTTACATAAATAAGCTCGACCACGATTAGTAAGACAGGTGGCCGGCAGTCAATATTACAGACGTTATCCCTTCCTCACATACCCCAGAAGCACCCTCGCCAGACGAATCTCCTTCCAGGAAATATTTACGCCCACTTTTGTTTTCACCGGACCGAGGAGCGGCAAGGTGTCGTCGTTCTGCGCGATCGAAACTTCTTCAAGTGCTTTTTCAAGTTTTATGAAATGCGATGGGGAAATTTCTTTTTTCAAATACATGATGTCATCGAGGGAAAGAGTCTCCTCAATACCTTGCCCGCCTTCGATCAATCTTTCGAGCTGCGAGATGATAGTTTCCGCCGTTATCTCGCGTTCCTTTGCCATTTCTGTCAGAGATTTTTGCGCGCGGACGAGGATGGCTGTTTTTTCGAATGTCGACAGCTTGGCTGGTTTGAGCATTTTTCCATTCTTCCCTTTTTTACCTTCACCCATGGCATGCATCGGTGCAACTTTTGCCAGAAATTCGGCCTGTGCCTGAACAATATCTTTTTCATCAGCGGATTGGAGAACCCGATCGGCTTTTTGTGACAACTCGCGCAGATGCCTGTCGTACTCGAGAACTTCGGGATGAACCTGAAGAGCATTTTCATTGAGACCGAGAATGCTGAGGCCTGCCAATGTGCGCACACGGGAAAGCGCGACGTAACCCATCCCCGGTTCAAAGGCTTTCGACAGATCAACTTCTATAGCATCAAGACTCATGCCCTGACTTTTGTGCACAGTGATAGCCCAGGCCAAGCGCAACGGATATTGTTCTATTTCTGCCAATACGCGGCCGTCATCTTCCACTTTCCACTGGGTAAGTTCGATAGTCAGAACGCGGCCTTGGGGATGATCCGGAGCGGGAGCAGTACGTATGACAGGATCCACGCCAAATCCGCATGAGATGACAACACCAAGCGTTCCGTTCACATATCCTTTTTCAAAATTATTTTTCACACACATCACGCGTGCGCCTTTTTTGATCTGCAATGTTTCTGGGGCAAGACATGATTTTTTCAGAGCTTCGACAAGATGTTTTTTTCCTTTCGAACGCATTTCGTAAGTGGATACCGGACTGTTCACTTTAGCAAGTTCGGTTTGATTGACCGCATCGACATTTATATTGTGCGTGAAAAGACGGGTAGGTTCGATTTCAATAGCTGTTTCGGCTGAATTTTTGTCGGCATTTTTATACCTGCTTTTCAGCTGTTCGCGCGCCTCATCGGAAACCTCTCCGCCCCGAATTTCATTCAATATCGACAGCATGCTATCGTCTGTTTGGCGGAAATTTTCCTCCAGATAACAGACTGCGAAATTGCCATCTCTCCACGCCTCCGATCGATATACGAAATGAGTCTCCGGTTCGCCGTATCTCGAAACAGGAGGAAGCTGGAAGAAATCTCCGCATAAAATGACCTGCAGGCCGCCAAACGGCTCTTCATTTTTTCGAATGTATTTTGTTATAGCATTTAACGTATCGAGGCGAAAATGATGGAGCATAGAAATTTCATCAACAATGAGAACCTGCGCCTCTCTGATGCGCTTGGCGGCAGTGGATTTGTCCGCCAATGCGGCAAGTTCATCCGCATCAAGATTGTTCTGTATTCCCATTCCGGACCAGGAATGAATAGTCATGCCTCCGAGATGAGTCGCGGCTACGCCGGTAGAAGCTGTGATTCCCATCGGAACGCCATGTTCCTTCAGATACGCGATATATTGGTTCACGACAAATGTCTTGCCGCTTCCTGCGGGGCCGGTAATGAAAACATTTTTGCCGGTTTTGAGAATATTCAATGCATCGCGCTGAGTCATGGGTGGAAGTATATCAGAAAAAATGGGTACAATTAAAAAATCTCATGCCAGCGTGGACATGAGACGGACTCGTTGTTCGATAATTGCCTCGCCGGCTTTTAGACAGGCATTAAATGCGACATCATTCGTACCCGGGAAGAAATCTGAATTCTCGCACAATGATTCTCCAACGCGGATTGAGGCAGTGAAACCAAGAATTTCCCTCCCTTCCTCAATTGTTATTCCGTGACATATCACCAAGCTAAGAGGTAAGCATGTCATTACAAAATCCTCCGCCACGATAGCTACTAAGCCCGGACGGGGAACATCCGATGACGGCCCATCTCGACGCCATTTTGTACTCATAATATATCCTCTTGTTTGAACTTTCTCCTACAGCCTAACGCTTCGGGGCGACATGTCAACCCATCTTCTCTACCCTCTCAAAATGTTCTTTCGCCATAGGCATGACCGATAACCGCTGACCCGGCTTGGCAACAAGCATACGGGAGAGTCCGCCTGAATCATGTTTGATGAAATCCAGAGAAACAGGATTTTTTAATTTTTTTACAAAAGCAACATCGACACAGACCCAGAGCGGTTCTTTTCCTTCTTTTTTGTATTTCACTGCCTTGGCATCATAATGTTCATCTTTTAGATCAAGCGCACTTTCATCTATATGAGGCTTACTGACAACTTTGGCAATACCGTACACGCCGGAAGGATTGTCGTTGGAGTGATAAAAAAGAACGAGATCGCCGATCTTCATTCCGTCACGCATATAATTTCGTGCCTGAAAATTACGGACACCCGTCCATGACGTTCGCTTGTCTTTCTTGAGATCGTCGATCGAATAGCAGGAACCTTCGGATTTTATAAGCCAGTAGTGCATGGGGTTGATTATACAATAAGTAACTGGCTGAGTAATGGTGTGGCCAAAAAATAAATGACAGGAGGTAACATCTTCGAAATAGAACACTTTCCGGTGGAAAGTGACGTGTTTTTGAAGAGGTGGTATACCGATCGATAAATCTTAAACTCTATCGCACCACCATCTACTTCCCCATCTCCAATATCTCATCGATCCTTACCTGCTTCACGAATTCCGGAACGTGAGAAACCAAAACCATCGCGCCTTCATAGGCATCGAGCGCCTTGGCGATCACCGGCAAATGACGGAAATTTATATGGTTCGTCGGTTCATCGAGGATGAGGAGGCCGGGCCTCTGCAATACCAAACGCGCGAAAGCGACCAGACCTTTTTGTCCTTCAGAGAGCGAACCGATCTTAGTATGAATAGTATCCGACGTAATAAGGAAACTGGCAGCTACTGCACGCAATTCAGTTTCGATGAGGCGACCTTGCGTTGCACGAACAATCTTTTCCAAAGATTGATACACCGTGTCATTAAAACCCATCATAGAAAAATCCTGACGGTAATAGCCGAGTCGGATGCCAGGCGAGATAGAAATACCCTCAGCACCATTCACTATTTTTTCCAACAACGTACTTTTGCCTATTCCGTTCGGGCCCGTCAAAAGCAGGTGCTGTTTTTTGCGTAATGAAATCTCGCACTTTTTTGTCACAGGCTTGTGCGTCTTCTGACTGAGAACTGAGTATGAGGAAATATGCATGACTTCGCCGATGAGATCAGCCTGTGCAGGAATAACGAATGGCTTGATCGTGCGATCCTCGCGGCGAACATCCACTTTCTCCTCCTCCAACTCTTCTGCTTTCTCACGCATGCGTTTTGCAACGAGACGCATCTGACCTCCTTTCATCGCGAAAAAGTTCGCCTTATCCTTGTTCTCCTGGATCTCTTTGGCCAGCTGTGCATTCTTCATATTTTCTTTTTCGATACGCGCACTGATCTGTTCTACCACATCAAAATAGTCACCGACATACTGTTCCACTTTACGCGTATATACATCCAAATACAGAACGCCGTGCGTAAATGCATTCAAAAACTCTGCATCGTGGGAAATGATGAGGCATGTTTTTTTATAATCCACCAAAAATTGAGTGAGATGCTCGATGCCGGCCTTGTCGAGATTGTTGGTAGGTTCATCCAAAAGTAAAATGTCGGGATCCTGAATAAGTGCCGAGGCCAATAGAAGGCGCGCCTGCTGTCCTCCTGAAAATGTTTTGACCAAGCGCTCTTTGATATCATCCCCGCCTTTGGGCGCATGGAGGTTGACCACTTCCAATATTTTTTCGATGCGCGGATCAATGTCATACATTTTTGTATCAAAACATTTTTCAAAAAATGCCCTGACCGTGAGTTCCAGATCGCCACGAGGGATGACTTGTCGTGCCGTGGCAACGGTTGCGCCGTCCGTAACATAGACTTGCCCGGATTCCGGCACAGATCCGCCCTCCTTTCCTGAAGCACCCATTACCAACCCAAAAATAGTTGTTTTTCCGGCGCCATTTTGCCCCATGATCGTGACCTTGGTGCCCCGGCGCACGGTAAAATTGACCTCTTCGAGAATAGGTTTGCTGTGGTTCCATTCAAAAGAAACCTCCTCAAAACGAATAAGGGTGTCCCCGGAAAACGTCGCTGCTGAATTGTTGGATCTGTTCTTCTGGGCCATGAATGACTAGCGTAACGTATTTTGGGGAGAATGGGAAATGAAAATGACTTATTCAGAAATAAAAAAACTGCAGGATCCCGTAATGGAATCCTGCAGCGCGCAATGACTAAGCCATGATCACTTGATTTTGAACCAGACGTTGATAGAACTCATTCTCGCGAAGGAGTTCCTCGTGAGTGCCTTCCCCGACGACCCGACCTTCAGATTGCCCGGCAATGAGACATACGGCGAAGAAAAATTCACATCATTCAATATCTCTTCGCGATTGTGCTTCATGTCCATTCCAAAAACACTGATAGTACCGGCTGTCGGAGTAATGAGATCCAGAATCATCTGAATGGTCGTCGTCTTCCCTGCGCCATTTGGTCCAAGCAATCCCGTTATGGAACCTTTCTCTACATCAAAAGAAAGACCATTCACGGCATGGACTTTTTTGGCGCCGGCGCCGAATATTTTCGTGAGATTTTTAATGGAGATTATTGATGGCATACATGACGCATATGGTATCTAAGTGATGCATATCTGGCGACGAACTCGCCCTGGGCGCATTACGGATTTCAGGTTGCATGCATGCGGAGGAAAGGCACAATATCGTGTAAGAAATCTCGGACTCCTCCGTCACTGCTTACATATGAGATGAATTAATATAAATGAATAATATGAAAAATACATACCGCACATTCAGCATAGCTGTAACGTTCAGTGTGATTGCATCGATGGGATTGGGATTTTTTATTCAAAGCACACTGACAGCGTCCATTGCGCGCGATTTATCAGCAGTACACGATTTGATGACAGTACCGACCGCCGAAGCTGCGGTTTCAGACTGGCAGAAAGGCATAAGCGTTTTTCCGACATGGTCTGAGGATTTTGCCGGAGGATCATTCCAGCAGTCGATGCGGAATGCAAAAAATATGGGTGCGACACACGTAGCGCTCGTCATCCCGATTTATCAAGGGAATAATTCATCTTCGGACATATACGGGCTCGGGGATACTCCATCTGACAGTTCGCTTATTTCGGCCATCAATTTTATCAAATCGATCGGCATGCGCGTGATGATAAAACCGCACCTCGAAACACAGAGCGGCGACTGGCGTGCGAACATCAATGCTTCCAACCGTGACGCGTGGTTCGCAAACTGGGGCAATTATCTCAATCATTTGGGTGACATAGGAAAACAAACCGGTGCAGAAAGCATCTGCATTGGAACGGAACTTATCACCATGGCTACGTATACATCGAACGGCGACAATACACGCCGATGGAACACTCTCATTTCCAACTTGCGTCAGCATTTTCCAGGATTCCTGACATACAGCGCCAACTGGGGGAATGGTGATTTTGCCGAAGAGGTTCCCCATATCGGATTCTGGCCGGCTCTCGATTTCATCGGCATATCGGCATATTACCCGCTTGCTGAAGGACAAAACAATCCTTCTGTTGATGCGCTCAAGGGTTCCTGGAATTTTTGGGATTCTTCGAAGATCCGGGGTGTTCAGAGCCAATTCAATAAGCCGATTCTCCTCACCGAAATCGGATACCGCAGCAGCGATAACGCTCACAACCAGCCTTGGAACCCATGGCTCGGCGGCGGATACAATGCCAATGAACAATCGAATGATTATGAAGCCCTTTTCCAATATTGGAATAATCAGTCCTATATGAAAGGAGTATATCTCTGGAATTGGGAAAGCAATCCGAACGGCGGCGGCAATGGCAATACGAACTACACGCCGCAAAATAAACCTGCGCAAGCAGTTATTGCCAACTGGTTCGGCAGTAGCGGCGGAGGAAATCCGCCTCCCCCACCACCTCCTGGCGGCGGTAATCCTCCACCAGGTCCCGGTCAAAATAGCGAAGTCGTAGGAAGTTGGACTATTGGCGCAACCGCTCCGGCTTTGGCGGCAGGACAGCAGGCAAATATCGGAGTGCGGATTGGAATCTCTGATCACGCAACAAATGTTGCAGCCGATGTGGAAATCTACAGTTCATCGGGACAAAAAGTTTTGCAGAAAACGTTTGAGGGTCAGAACATATCATCTTCACCTACAACCTTGAGTGTTCCATGGACACCGAGCGGTAATGGAACATACACTCTCAAGGTTGGAATATTTAATAACACCTGGTCAAACCTCTATATATGGAATGACGCGGTCGCCTCATTGCAAGTTGGTAGTGGTAGCGGAAATCCTCCACCTCCTCCACCCCCACCCGGCAGCGGAAACAGTGAAGTCGTAGGAAGTTGGACTA
>DHWH01000036.1:8890-9140 GCA_002413065.1 Patescibacteria group bacterium UBA5187 | reverse complement strand
CAGGAATTGGGAATCGCGGAGCCTTCGATAGGCTATGCAGGTGAGACCATTCAGTAAACTTGAATCTTTATTCCAGCTATGATAAGGTAGTTCAACTATGGCAACAAAGGTATTTTCTCCCGTAAATATTGAGGAACGCACAAAGCTGGACATTCGTCCCGGCGATTTGGTGCGTGTCTGGCAGAAGATCGAGGAAGCCAAAGGCAAATTCCGCTTGCAGGCGTTCGAAGGTCTTGTTCTGTCTCACAAA
>DHWH01000036.1:0-8815 GCA_002413065.1 Patescibacteria group bacterium UBA5187 | reverse complement strand
ATGGCCGTGAACCAGGCGCTACGTTCTGCGTTCGCAAAGTCGTCGGCGGCATCGGAGTCGAGCGCATTTTTCCATTATATTCTCCAATGATCGATGAGATCGAACTCGTCCGCCGTTCCAAGGTCCGCCGCGCAAAGCTTTACTTCATCCGCCGCAAGGCCTCCAAGGAGATCCGTCACCAGATGCGCCGCATCATGACTATGAAGGATCCAGCCGAGGTTGCTGCAGAGGGCGCATCGGAAGTCCCAGAACTCGCTGAAACAAAGAAAGCAGAATAAATCTTTAATTATTTTAAAAATGAGCTCCGCGGGAGCTCATTTTTCTTAATTCAGTTGAAAATAAAGGAAATATTGGCTATAGTGAGCGGGTTCTAAAGGGTATTGAATTGATAATCAAATGCGCGGGTGGCGAAATTGGTAGACGNNCAGCGTCAGATGTGTATAAGAGACAGCTTGTGCGCGAGTGGCGAAATTGGTAGACGCACTACCTTGAGGTGGTAGCGCCCTTTCGGGCATGGAGGTTCGAGTCCTCTCCCGCGCACAGTAAGTTTGAATACTTGACGTAGAAAAATAGTGTTAAGACACAGAATCTAATTCATGTCTGCTTGTGCATTTTTGTTCACGTGGGAAAATTGATACATGGAGCAAAAAGAAAAACATCTGGCTATTTTTGAAGGTGAAAAGGTCCGAAGGGATTGGTATAAGGGCCAGTGGTATTTGAGCGTGGTCGATATTATCCAAATTCTTACCAGTAGTTCAATTCCTAAACGGTATTGGTCTGATCTGAAAATAAAACTTAAAAATGAGGGAAGCGAGGTGTACGAGAAAATCGTACAACTGAAATTTCTGGCATCTGACGGCAAAAAATATGAAACGGATTGTTTTTCCGTAGGTGACATGTTTCGTGTCATTCAATCTATCCCTTCTCCAAAAGCTGAACCGTTCAAGCTATGGCTTGCCCAAGTGGGTAAAGAACGGATTGATGAAATTCATGATCCGGAACTTGCTGTGAATCGCGCTAAGGCAATATACGAAAGAAAAGGATACCCTCGGGATTGGGTGGACAAGAGATTGCGTGGAATCAATGTTCGTAATACATTGACCGATGAATGGAAGGATCGAGGTCTTAAAGATGGCGCCGAGTTTGCCATCTTAACGGATGAAATTTACAAGGGCACTTTTGATCTGACAGCCCAGGAATATAAGAAGCACAAATCATTGCACCGTGAACACAATTTACGTGATCATATGGAAGATTTGGAACTTATTTTAACTATGCTCGGTGAGGTTGCGACTACCAAATTGACCAAAGAGAGAGATTCTAAAAATTTCACTAAAATGCATACGGACGCCAAAGAAGGGGGTGAAGTCGCCGGTAAAGCAAGAAGCGATATTGAAGGCAGGTTGGGAAAGAAGGTGGTCAGTAAGAAAAATTTTCTGCCCGAGGACAAAAGCAACAAGCTCCTATAGTTTAATGGATAGAACGCGAGCCTCCGAAGTTCGTGGTCCAGGTTCGATTCCTGGTGGGAGCACAATTGAAGCGTATCAGCTACTAGCCATGTTAGACTTATAACATGAAACAAAAAATTATATATGGTACAAGTGCGCTGGTTTCCTTGGCAGGATTAATTTTTTCGATTGGTGTGATATACAACGCTTATGTAAATGGTTTCAGGCCAGAATTTGTTCAAATTTTGCTTGCGATCCTACTGCTTGTTCTTGTTGTGTGCGAGATCACAAAAATAATCAAGAAATATGATGATAGTCTGTCCAAAATGGCTAGCTTGATCAATATCTGTTTTTTCATTACCGGTATTCTACTTCTCGTCGGTATAAAACATCATGATTTCATTGATTTTACAAACATTATCTGGGGTGCGGGCAGTATTTTTATCGGTTATGCCTTATCCTTTGTTACCAATATCGTTGTGATAATTCGCCACACGAGTCGCAACTAATTACTTTTTGTTTTCAAAACGAACCTCCACTTTTTCTTTGCCCATACCGGGCCGGCATATTCGACCCCGATTCGTGCTGTGCGTGCAATTTCTTTTTCCGGAATTTTTCCGGATGGAGTGGTGGGCATTTCAAACCATAATCCCGCTTCTTTGTTTGCCGCCTTTCCATTTAGTTCGCCGGTAATATTCAATTTCTTCGTGAGCCGTGCCGGTCCGGATATTTTTTCGAGTCCGCGAATGAGGACTGCTCCAGGGTAATCTTTTGGTCCGGTCACGATATTGAGCATCCAATGCATTCCGTAAACAAAATATACATAGAAAAATCCGGGATGACCGAACATGATCTCTGTTCGCGGTGTGCGTCCCTTTGAAGCATGACTCGCCAAATCCTTGGGTCCGTCGTAGGCTTCTGTTTCGGTGATCATGTGACGTTCTATCCGTATTTCAGTCCGCCGCACAAGGTAACAGCCGATCAGATCGTGTGCGACTTCGAGAGTGGGGCGATCAAAAAATGAAGCAGGAATAATTTTCATACGTTTCATATTCTGAGTATATACTTTTATCGAATGTTGTATACTTACGCCATGTTATACACTCGAAAAGGGGATGCAGGTACGACGAAAACATTCGATTCCAAGCCTGGCGAGCGGATCTCGAAAAGTTCGTGCCGGACAGAGTCATTGGGAGCATTGGACGAACTCAATTCATTTCTGGGACTTGTGAAAGTGAAGGCGCAATCGGTCACATGGACCGTGAATGAAAGCCGGCCGGAGGATATCGTGATGTGGGTGCAGAATTCTCTATTCATAGTGCAGGCGGAAGTGGCGGGTTTTCCAAAGAAGATGATGCAGAACAAAGTTGTTGAAACAGAAAAGATCACCGATGCTGCAGAAAAAGAATTGCCGCCCATTACGACTTTTTTTATTTCAGGCGGAACAGAGATGGCCGCGTTATTCGATGTGGCGCGGACCTTGGCACGCAAAGCGGAGCGCCGAGTCATTGCGGCGCATGAGGAGGGAAGTCTCGTTATTGGAGCAGCCACATTGGCATTTCTGAATCGTCTTTCTTCGCTCTTGTACGCCCTCGCTCGACTAAGTAACCATAAATCTGGTATAAAGGAGGTGTCGCCGTCGTATTGAATCTGGGAAGAGCTTAGAGTGGTTAGTGGAGTGTATGTTACATGGTGCCCATAGTTTAGTGGTAAAACCCCAGTTTGTGGAACTGGCGTTGCGGGTCCGATTCCCGCTGGGCACCCCAAAGATCAATTTGATTTAATTTTCACATATGAAACTCCTCATTATCGCCATTGGCAAAGAAAAAGATTTTTCGGCTCATGAATTGGTCACGGAATATACTAATCGCATTTCGCATTACTTGCCGATCGAATGGTGTTACATTCCTGCAGGGGACGAGAAATCGGAAGAAAAAGCGTTGATCAAGGCGATTGAACGGGAAGATCATGCGTATATCGTAGCTCTCGATGAAACAGGCAAGGAACTCGCATCAGCGAAGTTTGCAGAATTCATCCAGGGGCGCATGAATGAAAGTGTAATATCACTCATATGTATCATCGGAGGTTCGTATGGACTTACTGAAGCCATCAGGCTAAAAGCTCAGATGATCCTTTCGCTTTCAAAACTGACGTTTCCACACCAGATAGTGCGATTGATTCTTGCCGAGCAGATTTACAGAGCGTGTACGATCATGAGAGGGGAGAAATATCATCATTGAAAGATACCACTATGGGATAGTACTATTTCTTAGTCTGCTATACATGTCCAAAGTCTGGTAAAACTCTATACGGCCTGTACTTAACGGTATATGCCTAAGACAAACGCAATATTCAATAAGATCAATATACTTCGGGATAGGTACTACAAGGAGTTCGACGAAAAAGGTATGACGACTACCATGCAAGAAATAGTAGGAAAAGCACTTACGAACAGCTACCACAAGCGTTTGGCATATTTGGAAGGGAAAAAGATTATCACATTGAGGGATTTCGCAAAGAATAATAAAATCTCTCATTCAAACTTGATCAACAAAGCAGGACGTCAAACAATAGAGGCTTTCTTGGAAAAGGGAATTTGGAAGATCGGGGAATAAAGAAGACAAAGTCTACACGTAAGATACATGAATTTCGATACATCCCTGAAATTTTCCTTCTGGATCTATCGCATCGCCCACAATACCTTCTTCATTCAGGGGTTTGTATGACAATGCCAGGAGGCCATCTTCGCCGCCGTTCCAGTGGGAATATTCCAAGGTACGGTGACTGCGATCGATGGGAGCGCACTGCACGCCAATATTGATGGTTCGATTCAGGCTCAGGATGTGCGCAAGGCCTCTTTACAATAGCCCGCAAACTGTCGGCGGAGAGCATTATTTGCTAATTGGAGTGTGTTATAATAAAAGCAAGATATTGAAGATGAATCAAAGGATTCTGGATAATACTTTCTCCGTATCTATCATGCAATCCGCAAGGTCGACCCTTTCTCCTTATTATTAATACAATTTATTCTAACGCCTAGATAACGATATACATCAGACGTTATCTCCTCCACCTCGTTGGAATGATATAACTCACGCAAGCTCAGTACATCTTAACTACTAATAAGTGATACAAAAACATATGAAACAATTCAATAGAGGCCAAATACTAAACGTATTGGCCGTTTTTCTCTTTATGGGCCTCATTGCACCCGTCCTCGTCCTTGCGGCTGGTCCGGCGGCAGTAAAACTTGGATCAGCGGGTAACTTTGTGATTTTGGCAAAAACAGGCATCTCAAGCACGGGAGCCACCTCCATTGTCGGGGATCTCGGACTTAGTCCGGCAGCAGCAACATACGTAACAGGATTTGCCCTTACTCTCCCTGCGGCGGGCGCATTTTCCACGTCAGCACTGGTGACTGGAAAAGTCTACGCCTCCACATACGCGGATCCAACTTCGGCTAAGCTGACCACTGCAGTACTCGATATGCAGAATGCATACACTGATGCCGCAGGTCGTGCGTCTACGGTTACCGAACTCGGTGCCGGAAATATCGGCGGTCTGACGCTTGCCCCCGGTGTGTATAAATGGGGTACTGGCCTGACGATCCCGACGGACGTTACTCTCTCCGGCAGTGTCAATGATGTCTGGATCTTCCAGATCGCACAGACTCTCACGGTGAGCTCAGGTGCGAAGGTTATTTTGAGCGGTGGAGCCCAGCCAGGCAATATCTTCTGGGTTGTTGCCGGTCAGACGACCATTGGTACTACAGCCGTCTTCAATGGAAATATATTGGATCAAACGGCAGTCGTGTTAAACACCGGAGCACAATTGAATGGCAGAGCTTTGGCTCAGAGCGCGGTTACTTTGGATTCGAACCAGGTCACCGCTCCTTCCGGATCGGCTTCTGCTCCAGTTCCTACCCCTGCCCCTGTAGTGACTCCTATCTCGGCCTCAGCATCCTCAGGTTCTGTATCGGTGCCTGTAATTCCAACTAGGGCTGTAAATAACAATCCTCTCATTATGGCTCCTGCGTCAGCCAATACTTTTGGACAGGCAGTCCGCACGATCGCAATCAATCTTTCGAAGGGAAATACCAATAGCGATGTAACGATTCTCCAGCAGTTTTTGATTTCTCAAAATAAAGGCGGAAAGGCCCGTGCTTTGGCTCAAGTGGGCGCAACCGGTTACTTTGGATTCTTGACCCGTGCGGCACTGGCTGAATTCCAGGCGAATGCAGGGATCAATCCGGCTCTCGGAAACTTCGGTCCAGTTACCTGGGCTTATATACGTGCACAACGGTAATAAATAAAATATATGGAAAAGTCCACCACAATTAGAGGAGCTGGAGGGCTTGTTTTAGGGGTTAGCCTTCTTGGATTGATTGCCGTTCTTGCCCTATGGGGATCCAATGGGTTCAAAAATATTGTGTCAATGACAGGTCTACAGTCTGTCTCTGCCGCTGCATCTGGAACATTTTTGCCGGCTGATAACTTCGCAGTTCTTGCCAGTACATTTACTAACACTGCGGCAACAACGATTACCGGGGATCTCGGATATACCACAGGGCCCGGAGTACCACCAACATTAAATGGTACACAACATGTGGCTGATGGAGCCTATACTGCAGGAGGAACACATCAAGGAAGTCTGCTAACGAGTCTCAATGCCGAGCCGTGTGACCCTGGCCCGAATTTTAATTTCGGATCCGCAACTGATTTAAGCAGTTTGTCCCAGCCGCTCATTCCTGGAGTCTACTGTATTACCGGCGCCGTATCTATCGGAACAGGGATTACGCTTTCTACCGGCGGGACTTATATCTTTAGGATGGATGGCGCCCTTAATGCGCCAGCCAATTCAGTGATCACATTATCCGGTGGAGCATCACAAGCCTGTGATGTGTTTTGGACTCCAACTGCAGCCACGACTCTTGGTGCAAATTCCACATTCGCCGGAACTGACGTTGATGCTTCGGGTATAACGATAGGCAGTACAGTAACTTGGATAGGAAGGGCACTGGCTTTCGGTGGGGTAATTACAAGCGATACAGACACGATTACCAGACCGACATGCTCGGCTCCCGCTCCGACTACGGCGACTCTCCATGTCGTCAAGTCTGTTGTTAATAGTACGACCACCACGGCAGTTCCTGCCGACTTTCTCGTTCATGTAAAACTTGCCGGAACTGACGTTGCCGGAAGTCCGGCAAGCGGAACTCCGTCGCTCGGAACTTCTTATACGCTTTCAGCGGGAACCTATGTGATAAGTGAGGGCGCAAATTCTGCTTTCAACCAAACCTTTACTGATGAT
The DNA here is from genome assembly GCA_002413065.1 of Patescibacteria group bacterium UBA5187. Taxonomy (GTDB): domain Bacteria; phylum Patescibacteriota; class Minisyncoccia; order Phycocordibacterales; family PALSA-1337; genus C7867-002. The sequence goes on along the minus strand of DHWH01000036.1, from coordinate 2,057 downwards.
TGTGCGCCAAGCGGAAGTATAACGCTTGTCGCCGCTACCAGTAAGATTTGTACGATCGTCAACACGAGTATTGTGGCTACTTCGACACCAGTTGTCACATCTTCAATAAGTAGCAGTCACAGTTCAGGAAGCAGAGTCAGGGTGCCTTCGGTCAGCATTTCAAAAATGCCAAGCCGCTTGACCCCATTTCCATTCGGGGGCGGTGATGTTACCTATACGTATGTAGTAACCAACCCGGGAGTCCTTACGTTAAGCGATGTCGTTGTCACTGACGACACATGTGCTCCGGTTTCCATTCCATCCGGCGATATTAATGGCAACCACTTGCTTGAGAGTACTGAAACATGGATTTACACATGCCAGATGAATATTACGGTTTCGACCAGAAATGTTGCTACGGTTATCGCTAAGGCGAATGGTCTTGCGGCTGTGGCTTCTGCATTCGCTGACGTTCGAGTCTCTGCTCCTGGTCTCCCCAAGACAGGACTTCCTCCCGGAGGAGAAATTATTCCACCAGTCAACAGCAAGATTCTCCAAAACCCGAATGACACTTTAGAATCCTGGATTCATCTCAAGATTCCAAGAATTAATGTTGATGCCATGGTGGGTCACGCAGGGATTACATCAGACGGAATAATGGATGTGCCCAAAAACCCCGCTTATGTCGCGTGGTTCGAACTCGGACCGTGGCCGGGTGAAAAAGGAAGTTCCGTTATCGACGGACATTTTGGCTGGAAGAATAATACCCCTGCAGTTTTTGACGACTTACATCTTTTGCAAAAAGGGGACAAGGTATATGTTGAAGATGAAGAAGGGAAGTCCATTTCTTTCGTGGTGCACGAAGTCCGAATGTATGGCGAAAATGAGGATGCCTCGGATATATTTGCGTCGGCTGATGGAAAGGCGCACCTCAACCTCATTACCTGCGGAGGGGTCTGGAATAGAGTTTCCAAAACGTATTCTAGGCGGCTCGTAGTATTTACAGATAAAGAATAGGGACGCCGAATACTTCGCTACCGCGATCATCCGAGAACATATGCCGACAATATTAATTGAAACTTCGGTTTTGTATCTGATAGTATGGTGACATGAATCTCTCCATTATCGACATTGGAACCCAAAGCCTCAAACATTATATTTTTGAGGTTGAAGGCACGAGTAAAAAATCCCTTCACTACAAGAGATATTCTGAAGCGAACCTGGGTGAGCATGAAACGATAGCTCCGGAAACGATTCAGCGAAATATACAGATTCTGGCCGGGTGTCTCAATACGAATAAGATCCACAACGTCTCAAAACTTCAGATACTTGGCACCGAAATTCTGAGAAAGGCACACAATGCGAAGGAGTTTGTTTCAGCTGTCAGGGATCTCTCCGGTCACACTATTCAAATTATTTCGCAGGACGAGGAAGCGCGGTATTTGTACGAAGGCTTCGTAAGCATTGTCCCGAAAGATGTTGTCTTTGCGGCCATGAATATCGGCGGAGGAAGCACTGAGGTCGTAACGGGGGATCCGGATCATCTAATTGATTTTAAAAAAATACCATTCGGAGTCAAATTTTTGAGAAAAATGTTCTCGACTGACACTGTGATGAATTGGGAAAAGCTCGATGCGTATCTTTCGAAAGAAATTGATGTGAGCCAAAAAGTGCCGATCGTTTTTGTGACCGGGGTTCTCGATTTCATTTTGACTGTCGGTCCGCATCTCGGTTTTGTATTCGATACCAATGACACGCCCAATCATCCGATCAGAATTGGTATGCAAGCATATGTGGGATTTTTGAATGTCCTCCGAAAAACTCCGATTGAAGCATTGAAGAAACTGTATCCGAAAGATCCCGGCTATGCGGACAATTTTGTAACAGGGCAGTCGGTGTACGTTGCGATTGCCCGTAAACTGTCGGCGGAAATCATTATTCCAAGTAATAATGATTTGACCGACGGGGTGATATATCGATTGGTCGCATAACTCGCATCCATAATCCGCTAAAGTTGTGGTCGGCGGTATCTACCTGATGGTCGGGATTTTTTATGCGTACCCACGTTTAGTATTCAA
>DHWH01000010.1:347-38177 GCA_002413065.1 Patescibacteria group bacterium UBA5187 | reverse complement strand
CGTATCGCTTTGTATCTTGTAGTTGGAACTCGACATGGCTTGTCCGTACACTGTGCGCACGCCGGCAAAAGCCAATACAAAAACCAATGCCGGCATACATACGCCCGCAAACAAGGTGCGCACTGCCTGTGCTGCGCGTATTTCTCGCATTGCCCGCATCGTCTGTTTTGTTTTTGTTGAAAAATTCATACGCTATTTTATTGACGTCTCGAAATATGGAATCGTGAAGCAATCCAACGGATCGAACTTATCAGAAGTATCAATCCTATAAGAATGACTGCAATGATCTTCCATGGAATGACCCAGAAGACGACATCCATGACATCTGTCGTACTGCCGTAGCCGCGATTGATGACCGCATGCGCCACATATCGGCCGAAAAGAAACGGCGGCGCCCATGTGACTTCCCGGAAACGCAGCGACTGCGGCATCGCGAACCAGGGATCAACCGCAACGGTTCCGACCGGAGCGCCCGCAAGATTCGTTATCGTGATCATTCCGTTCGGAACAAGGTGGATATTTCCCGTATTTTCAAATACAAGGTCAAAGTTCACCGGATCATTCTCGAAAAGTATCGAGCGATTGCCTCCGAGAGAAAACTGGGTCAACTTTCCTTGTTCGGCGACCGGACCCGCGACACGAACAAAGAACAACGCGGCCAAGCGTGTGATGACAGGATTGCTGGCAATGCTTGCTCCTTCATTTGTAGCTCCCGTTTGCGGACTGCTTGCGACCGAGACTACGACACTTCCATACATGCCGCCCGGCTGTGCATTCGCCGGTACGGAGATAGTGACGGGAAGGAAAACTTTTTGCCCATGGGGAATTTTGATCAGGGCCGAAGGAATATTGAGAATATCCTTCAATGAATACGGGCCCCGGTCATCTCCAAGAAGCACCACCGCTTTGGCGAGATCGCGCGAGCCGATGATATCTTCTTCAGTAACATTGAATATCTTTTCAGCTCCAAGACGATTGGCGATGGTGACATTCACCGTCCTGGATTCGCCGGGATTGAGCGCAAGTTCGATCTTTCCGGGACCGATCACAAAATCGTTATAGACCTTGGCGTCGGGCAATGGATATATGGCGTATGCAAGAGCGACGGATGTGGACGCTGTTTTAGATGAAGCAGTGGTTGCAGATTTGGATACAGACTTTGATGTAGCGGCCGATGCCTGTGAAGTCACGAGCACAGAAATGCTAAATGCAAAAACCGTCGCACATACGATGCTTGCAAACATACTATATATAGAGTGTGTGCGTGAAGATTTCATTTAAGGGTTGGTAACGGCTGTTAATGTCGTAGTGGCCACATATGTGTCATTGGGAATGGCCGGAGTCGGATTTGCATTGATAACGACATGGAAAGCCAGCGTCGAGGTTGAACCGGAAGCGGCCGTGGGTGCGGCCGATGTAATCAGAGTTACTGCCGTCGTCGAGGCATTGAGCCAGCAATGAAGCAATCCGGGATTAGTGGAACCAGTATTGCATGCAGACCCATTTGTAAGGAATTTTTGATCGAGCTCGGCGGTTGTCGAAGCGGAAATCGTATATCCAAAACGAGCCTTGTTGGAAGGAGTGGTGAACGTGTAGTCAGGCACATTGGCCACTGAAGACACGTATGCGGGAATGTTATTTGATGGAGCGGCATTTCCGATCATTCCTACGGACGAACTTGCCGCAAGAGTCATCGTATATCCGGTCAGATTGTTCGTAGAGACGACTACCTGAGTCGTACCGTCCGATGAACCTCCGCTCAAACCTCCGATAGACGGACTGAGGGTGATATTCGTGGCAGGCGTTTGGAATGAGATCTCGGATGTTACTACCTGCGAGATTATGAATTGCGAAGTCGACGTAGCGGCCCCAAAACCGATAGCCGGTTCCGCCAGGGTGAATAGCCCGCCCAGTACAAAAAGAAGGGCGCTGGCGTAGAGTATTGAATTGATGCTGTTTCGTATCATGGTAATAAGTTTAAGTGGTTATAAAATTCAATAATTTGTTAATGCGTGCCTGGATCGGTTTTTTGCGTTGGCTTGACCGGGACCATCACATAAATAAAATCTTTGCCTTTGGCTTCACGAAATACGGGGGTGATCACGCCTGCCGTTCCGCTCACATCCGGTCGAACATCAACCTGATCGGAGAAGGAACCCTGGATTTTTTTCTTGAGCACATCATCCATATTCACTCCGCCTGTAGAGGGCACTACCGCCATACCTGACCCGGGATCGCTATTCGTTGGAATTTTCTTCGTAGTAGCATCGGATGTCTGAGTAACGGTTTTGGCAGTATCGGGAGTGACAATGGGAATAGCGGGAGCAGCCGAAGATGCGATCGGCGGATCTAAAGAAACAGATGACGGTGATAGCGGCGGCACCTGTCTTGTATTCGGCGACACAAGTTCTGTGTTCAAAGTGAGCGTACTCCCGTGACCAAAGAGCGCGAGCACTGTGTCATATTCGTCACGGATAAATGCAAAAATGGACTTGACCGCATCATACACGCTTGCCGAATTATTTCCCTGTCCGGAATCCGTGGACATGTGCGTGCTCGTAAAGATTGTCCCAACTGTGATGCCGAACACGAGACATACAACGATGACGGGATTAAGAATTCGTCTAAGCATGACTGACCTTGCGAGTGATGCATACTCATCGTCAACTTTTTCCTTAGATGCTTCAGGCAAGATCTCCTGAGATATTTCTGGAGATGCTTTTGGGAATGTGTCTGCGGAGTCAGCAATGAATGTCGGCAGTTGAACTATGACCGCTTCCGTTGCGGCTTGCTTTGCCTGATTTTTCTTGCCGCGCAGGTTGTCGAGACGGTTCCTGCAAATCTCATCCTTGAGCACATTTTCCTTATGGGTTTTTAATGACTCTTCCGTGACAAACCAGGAGTGTCCAATCATCCGGCAATCAAGTTTCTGAGCACGGCAAAGTTGTCCAATATAGTCAGAAGAGTAATCCGAGATGTCGGAAGCTCGTTTTGCCGAGATGTAATTTTTACCTTGAAAATTAAAGATATCTTTCATGTTCCTTTGCCTACAAGTATACATCGGATATGGTGTTTATTTTATCGAAAATTCTGTGGACAACTCATCACACCAACTATTTTTTGAATGGTATAGTGGAGGAGGGTGATAAAAGAAAATATCATTCTGACGACACCGTCAGTAACTCGATATACGCTCGCTAGAGCAAAAGGATCCTCAAAAGAGATAAATAGGCGCCATCTTTTCTGATAAAGAGCTACATTTTCAAGCTCATTTAATAAACTTTTGGGTAATTTAATAACTTGATGAATCTTGAATGAGTTATAGTGTCACATCACCTGTTACATCTTTCGAATGATATGCTAAAATGTAATCATCTGATCTGGTAACTTGATATTATTTCATAAACTATGATAAAAACTTCTTATTCAACTATCATATTTATCAATGTATAGTAATGTTTATTAATCTATGGATATCTCAACCATAAAACTCATCACCATAAAAAATGCAGCCAAGATATTGGGTGTGACTCCTTTGACCCTGCGGAACTGGGACAACAGCGGCAAATTCTGCGCATCGCGACATCCTATCAATAACTATAGGGTTTATAAGCTCGAAGACATCGAGAAGCTCCTTATGGAGATTGAATCCAGTAAAGGCAAGAAACCCAATAAAAAGGAGGTCCGGAAGCTGGTTGTTCAGCATTTGACTGATTAGAGTCCTGTCGCTACACTTCTCTTCATGGAAACCAAATACATACCGACTATCGGCCTTGAGATTCATGCCGAACTCAAAACATCTTCCAAGATGTTTTGTTCTTGCAGAAACAATCCTGACGAAGAAAAGCCGAATGTGAACGTATGCCCCATCTGCCTTGGACATCCCGGCACGCTTCCTGTGCTCAACATGAAAGCGATCAAGCATGTTCTCAAAATGGGTATTACTGTCGGTGGCACACTAGCAGATTTTACTGAATGGGATCGTAAAAATTATTTCTATCCCGATATTCCAAAAGGATATCAGATCACTCAATACAAATACCCTCTTGTTTCCAATGGCACTCTCGCCTCTGTTGAACTCGAACGCATACACCTTGAGGAAGACACTGCTCAGTCGACGCACGATGCTCATGAAAAAAGTTTGGTGAATTTCAACAGATCCGGAGTTCCGCTCATGGAGCTCGTTACAAAACCCGTCATACATGATGCGGCGACTGCTGTCAGGTTCGCAAAAGAATTGCAACTCCTTCTCCGTTATCTTGGAGCCGGAGAAGCAAATATGGAAAAAGGAGAAATGCGCATCGAAGCAAATATTTCGATCGCAACACCCGAAGATACGCTCAACAAAAAATTCGGCACGAAGACCGAAGTTAAAAATCTAAACTCGTTTCGTGCAGTCGAAAGTGCGATCGCATGCGAGATCGAACGTCAGTCTTCCCTCCTCCAAAAAGGTAAGAAGGTTTCGCAGGAGACGCGCGGATGGGATGATGGTAAGCAAGAAACATATTCTCAGCGCAGTAAAGAAAGTTCACATGACTACAGATATTTTCCTGATCCTGATATCGCAAAATTAAAAGTGAGCCAGGTGCCGGAATTCTCGCACGAGGCACTCGCAAAAGAAATTCCTGAATTGCCGTGGATCAAACGCGACCGTTTCAAAACTGTTTTCGGCATGACCGACAAAGAGGTTGCAGTATTCATCGAATCACCGATGATCGCGAAGTATTTCGAATCTATCATCTCTTCCTACACAACCGATCTCAAAAAAGTAAAACTTACCGTGAACTACCTCCTTACTGATTATGTAGGCATGCTCAAAAAAGAAGGTATGCTCGATTTCGACACCGCAACATTATCACGCATCCCGACCACCTCATTCGCCGAACTCATCAACATGACCGCTGCTGGAGATTTGTCGTCGCGCGGAACAAAGGACCTCTTGGTATTATTGCTGCAGGACTCGTCAGCCTCACCAAAAGCACTCGCCGAAAAGCACAGCCTCATTCAGAAAAGTAATGCCGCAGACCTCATTCCCACACTCGAAAAAATCATTATGGACAACCCTGTAGCCATCACTGAATATAAAGCTGGTAAAGTAGCCTCCCTACAATTCCTCATCGGCCAAGCAATGAAGGCCACAAAAGGCTCCGCAAACCCTGAGATGCTGAAGAAACTTCTCCTCGAGAAACTTTCATAAAGGTTAGTAAGGGTATATAAAAGTAATTGGGAAGTCAGGCTCTTAGATCCCCTGCCCCGATGATAGGTATATCCTATTTTTTATTTCTTATTTACCTTATACTTCAACAATGACTTCGGCAGTTAATTTAAAGAAACGCGGCATCCTATTGATCTTGCTATCTACACTGATGTTCGGCAGTTACGGCGTATGGTCAAAATTAATTGGAAGTTCGTTCGGACCATTCTATCAGGGATGGACTCGAGGACTAATCCTTACAGTCATACTATTTCCAATCTTATACTACGGTAAGCATATTGTTCCAATCAAGAAAGCTGACTGGGGTTGGCTTTCTATATTTCTGATCGCTACTTCTCTGACACAAGCCCCGATATTTTATGCTTTCAATCACATGGACATCGGTACGGCAACACTGCTCTTCTTTGTAAGCATGCTACTCACAATGTATGCCGTCGGTATTTTTTCCTTAAGGAAAAAATCACTGCTACAAAAATTGTGTCACTTATAATCGCTTGCCTCGGACTTTACATAACATTCTCTTTTTCTATCATTGCTTTTGCACTTTTCGCTGCCCTGATGGCAATCGTAAACGGCATTGCAAGTGGAAGTGAGATATCGTTCTCCAAGAAATTATCCGGTGACTACTCTCCTCTTTATTTGTCATGGCTCAGTTGGCTAGTCATCTTCATTACGAACATAATCATCTCGTTGTACATCGGAGAGACTCAGCATCCGTTCTCATTCGAATTGATATGGGTGTATCAGATCGCATACACACTGGTTAGCCTCGTAGGATTTTGGGCTATCATCCACGGACTCAAATACGCGGAGGCAAGTATTGGTGGCCTATTAGGATTACTGGAGATCGTATTTAGTATCGGTTTTGGTATTCTTATATTCCGCCAAACATTAAATTCTCAAGTCATTATCGGCGGTATACTAATCATCTGCGCGATAGCTTTGCCATATTTTGCAGAAATAAAAAAAGCCAGGGTTTACCCAGCAAGTCGGCGAACCTAGTTGTCGATCAATCAACTCATCGGCCATACGAGTTGGATGCCTTTGCCGTTATCGCCACAAATATCAAATTTTTGAACCTCCAGCGGACAACGGGCAAAATGACTTAATACATGCTGGACAAGTCGCATGTCCGGAAGACATACCGAGGTATCGGTCCAACGTAAGATCATCTCTCTTTTCTCGACATTCTCCAAGATGAGAATGTCGCCATTCAAAAAGGCGTCAGCATATCTAGGGAATTGTTTCGCGTTCCGTGCACGTTCGTACGGTTCGCGTTCAGACGTATTCATATCTGACGCTGAGATTACCAGAAAGTTCCGCCCTGGGCAACTCTTACTCAGCGGACTCTGTTGCGCCTTCCATTACTGAACCAGTATCCGCATCGGACATTTCGCCTGCATCCATGGATGCCTTTGTCTCTGCCGCAGCTTCCGCCTCCAACTTTCGTGCGATGTTATCAGAAAGCGATTTGATCGAGGTGTCGTCGAGAACGGAGACTTCAAGAATATCATGGCCGTATTTTTGTAATGCGGCGCAAGCTTCCTTGACGGCCTGCGCATCGGCAATATCAGTCTTCGTCAAAATAATAACTTCTGTTTTTTCGTTGAGGCCGTTGCCGAATTTTTCCAATTCTTCGCGGACCGTGCGGTAGGCTTGTTCGAGTCCGGTGACGCCCGCACCTGCGCCTGCATTTTCCAACGATACAAGATGAAGAACCATTCGTGTACGCTTTACATGCTTGAGAAACTTGTGACCGAGGCCTTTCCCTTCAGCGGCGCCTTCGATGAGACCCGGGAGATCGGCGAGAATGTATCCTCCGGGAAGAGCGCCGAGGTTCGGATCGAGTGTCGTGAACGCATAATTTCCCACTTTGGCATTCGCATTTGTCAGAGCATTGAGCAGACTTGACTTGCCGGCATTAGGAAGTCCGATGAGGCCGGCATCAGCAATAAGGTTGAGCTCGACTTTGAAGTCCGCTTCTTCCCCGGGCGTACCGCCTGTGGATTGTTCGGGACGCACATTGGTGGAAGCTTTGAAATATTCATTGCCCAGACCGCCGCGTCCTCCGTGGAGAATTTTCGAAATCTGTCCGTCTGTAACAAGCTCAACGACGCGCCCGCTGTTCATGTTGGTAACGACTGATCCGACAGGTATATCGATGGTGCAATCTTCGCCACTTTTTCCTTGCATGCTCCAGTTCTGACCATCACGGCCCTTGCCTGAAGTAAATGTCTTCACGGCCTTGTGGCGCGCGAGCATATTGATGTCGCGAACGGCGCGTACATATATGTCACCGCCTGCGCCTCCATTGCCGCCGGCTGCACCGGCATATTCTTTGCCGCGCTCATGACGCCAGCGCACGACGCCTATTCCGCCGTCGCCTGCTTTCGCATGAAATTGTATTTCGTCTATGAATGCCATGGTAGTAAAGAATATTATATTTTAGTATCTGACTTCACAAAAGAGTTCTTGTAGATGTCCAGAAGCGTAATAAGAAAGACGAGTATGAGCGGTCCCATTACAAATCCGACGATACCGAATACGAGAAGCCCTCCCAATACCGATAACAAGATCAGAAACGGATGAATGTGTATACCGCGATTTACGAGACTCGGACCGAGTATGTGATCGACAATAAAAATTGTTGCGTAGCCCCAGACCAAAAGACCGGCAGCATATACATATGAACCCGTAAAGACCAGGTATGCGACAGCAGGCAAAACTACAAGACTGGTTCCAAATCCAGGGACAAGCGCTGCGATAGCCGCGACCGTACCCCACAAAGCCGGTGCGGGAATGCCGAACGTAAGAAACGAAAGGCCGATGGAAACTCCGTCGATCAAGCTGACTGCCAACGTACCCGCGAGCACGGAACGGATCGCCTTCTTGAAGGTCTGGGTTATATACGCGTCATTCGCATCTAATAATGGACTCCAGGAGATAAAACGTTTTTTGATCATTTCCCCATCTCGCAGGAAATAAAAGAGTGCCAGCAAGAACACGACTGAATAAGCGACGACCTTGGCCAGACTCGAGAAGACATTGTCGAGGTTGGAAAAGACCCATTCCAGGATGCTTTTCAAATATTCAGTGATATTGAGAGAATCGAATGAGTGCTGAGGCAGAACGCCGAATACCATACTGGAAAGTGATTTCCATGGCGTATTGAGCGCATCTATTACCTGAGAACGATTGGCTTCATCGATAAGCATGCCGTAGAGTGTCTGAACTTCGCTGTATACGCTTCCTGCCAGGAAAAAAAGTGGCACCAATATGACCACGAGAGTCAGAATAACCGTGATCAGAGCCGCAATGGTGTTTTTGAAAGGGCCTGTTCCCAAGAAACGATGAATGCCCGAATACACCGGGTACACGATAACTGCAGCCGCAATAGCCAATACAAGAGGGGTCAGGAAAGGAAACAATATGAGAACAGCCGCTACAACCGCCGCAAACAGCAATATAAAGAAAAAATATGAAGAAATACGAGAATTCATGAATTTCACTTTACCACACCTTAATGGTTTTGTGAATCGTATGCTCCAAGACTTGATCCTTTTCATCAAAAAGAAACCGTGCGGTGAATTTTATATTTTTTAAAAAGAGCGGCAGCCAATATATATCGTCAGTCCACATTTCTGTAAAAGGAATCTGATCGACGGAGAACCATTGTGGTCGCATTTCATCGCTTTCGGTCGGCTCCCCGGAAAACTCCACGGACTTGAATATGTGAACTTCCAAAATTTCCGGTTTGCCGCGAAACTCAAAATCAATGACTCCCATTTTTTTAATTTCACGCACTTCGATGCCAGCCTCTTCCTTCATTTCCCTTCGCGCCGCATCCTCGATCGATTCGCCCGGTTCGACTTTGCCGCCGAACCCATTCCATCGTCCTGCTCCAAATCCTTGTTTTTTCATGCCCAAGAGAATTCGCGGATGCTGATGAACGAAACATAGGGTAAGAATTTTTCTCGGTCTGTTTTGGTGGTTGTGGTCCATTTTATTTTCCATATGTATTTTCAATGCCGCACCATGGACAATACCATTCTTTCCTTTTCGATGGCGCATCGCCGATGCCCCACCATTTGTTGCAGGAGCCGCAGCGAAAATGATGAAAATGTTCAATTGATTTCGTGCCTTTTGTTTTTCCAATTTTTTGTTCGGCTTTTTTCATAGGTCGTAATGTGAATAATAATACTACTTTCGAATATATTGCGCATCTATCTCGCCCGAAATATATCCAAGTGCTAGGATACATTATTCCGAAATATGCCACTTTCCATCGGAAAGTGGCTCAATTTTTGATATACTACCCCAACCTATGTATTGGAACTATCCTGACAAAGAAAGACTCGTGCAGGCATTTGTGCTAGCAGAAAACACACATTTGATTAGAGACCTACTGAAGGATCTTCTCACTAAAAAAGAAATCGACTCACTTGCCAATAGACTTCATGCAGCTTGCTTACTATATGATGGAGCTCCGTATTCTCAAATCGAGCAAATGACACAACTAAGTTCAAAAACGATTTCGGGCATTTCCAGAAAACTCATCGACAAAAGAGGCGGCTTTCAACAGATAATCAAAAAGTTCAATCCCCACGGCCGGCGTTATTTTGACTAGTTACTTCCCCACCATCAGCCGCTGATGCTCCTCCGTATTCTTCAATCCGCAATTTTTGTATTTTTTTCCTGATCCGCATGGACACGGGTCATTACGTCCGACTTCCGAGCCTTTTGCGGTCAATTGCGAACTATTTGAGCCGCCCGAAATGCTGCCCGAATTACCCGAACCATCGCCTCCACCGATGATCTGCGCATTCTCATGAATTTCCCTCAGATCTGCTGAATTTTGTCCTGCAATCGGCTGACCATTCACGACAGGCACGATGTGCTGAAGAATCTTGATAACCTGTTCTTTCATCGCATTCTGCATTTCCTTGAAGAGACGCAAGCCTTCTTTCTTGTATTCAACCAATGGATCCCGCTGACCGTATGCACGGAGACTTACGCTTGAACGCGTATAATCCATGACTTCGAGATGCTCCACCCAGTACATATCGATTGTCTGAAGAAGAATCACCCGCACCGCCTGCAAAAATGCCTCACGTCCGAATTCGGAAATCTTTTTAGCAATTATTTCTTCAACCATTCCCTTTTCAGTATCTTTTTTCGCATCTTGATCTTGAGCCTGTTTACTTGGATCCGCCTCGAATTGGGCCGTCCGCGTCTTGACCATATCTGAATTCCTGATCTCTACACCTTCCGTAATAGCTGCAAGCTCGTTCTCAACATCGTCCAGTGAACCCAAAAGCAGTTTTCTGCGTCTGCTATATATTGCTCCGCGATGATGATTGATCACATCGTCGAATTCGAGAACGTGCTTGCGCGAATCAAAATTGAACCCTTCGATTTTTTCCTGAGCAGATTCGAGAGAACGTGAGATAAGTTTATGTTCGATAGCTTCATCTTCTGCCATACCCAAGCGGCCCATCATTGATTTCAATGTGTCCGAAGCGAATACGCGCATCAGTGTATCTTCCAAAGACACGAAGAATTGCGTTTCGCCCGGATCTCCCTGACGTCCGGAACGTCCGCGAAGCTGGTTGTCGATGCGGCGCGCTTCATGGCGTTCGGTACCGAGCACGAAAAGACCGCCGTTCTTTTTTATTTCTTCATATGATTCGGGCGTATTCGGATTGCCGCCGAGTTTGATGTCGACGCCACGACCTGCCATGTTGGTAGCGATGGTGACCGCGCCATTTTTACCGGCCTGCGCGACGATCTCTCCTTCACGCTCGTGGTTCTTGGCATTCAAAATTTCATGAGGGATGCCCTCACCTTTCAGGAATTGGGAAAGTATTTCGTTTTTCTCGATGGAGACCGTGCCGATAAGGACCGGCTGACCCTTGTCGTGCAGCTGTTTGACCTTTCTGGCAATGGCTTTGAACTTGCCCAATTCCGTGCGGAAGATCTGGTCATTCTGATCTTTACGGGTTGCCGGAACATTGGTTGGGACGGTATATACCTCGAGTCCGTACACTTTGAAAAATTCTTCTGCTGATGTGGCAGCGGTACCCGTCATACCGGCCAATTTTTTGTACATGCGGAAAAAGTTCTGGAATGTGATGGAAGCGTACGTGCGCGATTCCTGCTGGATGGATACGCCTTCTTTGGCTTCAATGGCCTGATGCAAACCATCGGACCATCGGCGTCCCGGCTGGAGGCGTCCTGTGAATACATCAACGATCATGATTTCATTGTTCTTTACGACATAGTCCGTGTCCTTGCGGTAAATGGCCTTTGCCTTGATGGCTGTTTCCAGATGATGGACTGACTTTATACCCTTGTCTGTGTACAAATTTTCTATGCCCAGCATTTTTTCAGCCTTGGTAATGCCGGCCGAGGTCAGAGATATGGATTTGTGTTTTTCTTCGACGATGTAGTCTTCTGTTTCCTTGAATGAACCGACGAGCGAAGCGAATTGCTTGTACGTGCTTTCCGCATCGCGCGTCGGCGCTGAAATGATCAAAGGAGTACGCGCCTCATCAATAAGAATAGAGTCTATCTCGTCGACAATGGCGTAATTCGGTTCGCGCTGGCGAAGCTTGTCGGGAGTGTACTCCAGATTGTCGCGGAGGTAATCGAAACCGAATTCATTATTGGTTCCATATGTAATGTCGGCCATGTATGCTTCATGCCTTGAGACCGGCCGCAAAAATTCATGTATGACTTTGAAAGCGCCGAGCTGATCGCGTTTCGCATCGAGAACATCTATGCCCTGTACGCTCTCACTTACCGTACCTGTTTCCCTTTCCTTATTTTTTACTTCTTGGGTATGCCGGGGATCATATAGGAATGAGGAGTCATTGTTGATGACGGCGACGGACAATCCGAGGAAGGAATAAATCTGTCCCATCCATACCGTGTCGCGGCGAGAGAGATAGTCGTTCACCGTGATTACGTGGACGCCTTTTCCTGTTAATGCATTCAAATATGCAGGCAATGTCGCCACCAAAGTCTTTCCTTCACCTGTTCTCATCTCGGCAATTGCCCCCGAATGAAGAACCATGCCTCCGATCAGCTGCACATCGAAGTGCCTCTGGCCGAGCGTGCGGCGGGCCGCTTCACGGACTACTGCGAAAGCTTCGGGAAGTATTTCCTGAAGAATTTCGGATTCTTTAGCTTTGACCTGGGCGTCATCGCCCACGATGACATCTTTCGTGGCATCCTGAATCTTTTGCTTGAACTCGGCTGTTTTTCCCTTCAATTGCTCATCGGAAAGAGCCCGGATCTGTTCTTCCAGTTCATTGATCTTGGCCGCCGCAGGCTCGAATTTCTTGACCCCGCTGGTATGAGTTGGACTGAATAATTTGCTTAAAAATGCCATGACAGACACTATATCATACCCAATAAAAAAGTGCCGTTTAATTCACCCATTCCACCTCCGCTTCGATCTCGATGCCCGTTTTTTCCTTCGTACGTCTCATGAGTTCGTGCGTCAATTCAACAACTTCTGAAGCCGCTGCGCCAGGTTTCGTAACAACCACAAGCGCCTGCTTGTCGTACGTGCACACATTTCCGACACATAATCCTTTCACATTGCACACTTTGTCGAGAATCCAAGCCAAAGAAACCTTGATCAATCCGTTAGCTTCGGGAAACCCCATAATCTCGGGATATTTTTGTTTGAGATCTGAAAAATGCTCGGTTGAGATCATTGGATTTTTAAAAAATGATCCTGCAGTTCCCCACAATTTCCAATCCGGTAATTTGCCCCAGCGCACATCGATAACGGCCTGTCGTACTTCTTTCAGAGTCGGACCTGTAAAAGCGGGGTCAGAAAATTTAGGGGCAAAATAATTTTTCAACTCTTTGTACTCTATATCAGGCTTGCCGATCGGAGACAAATTAAAATCAACTCGCGTAATGACGTAACGTCCCTTCACATGTTTGAAAACGCTGTCTCGATAACTAAAATGACATTCGGAATTCGATAGATCGAAAAGTTGAAGCGTGTGAGTGTCCAATACGCGTACGGATTCGATTACTTCCGAAGCTTCCCTGCCGTATGCGCCGATATTTTGCACCGGGGTCGCACCGACACTTCCGGGAATGGCCGATAAATTTTCCAATCCATACAAGCCCCGTCCTACCGTGTCGTTCACCAGATCATCCCATGTTTCTCCTGCGGCAGCGGATACGCATACCGTACCATCCGGATTTGCACCCTGATATTCGATGCCTTTTATTTCCATCTTAATGACCATTCCTGTAAATCCTTCGTCGGAAATGAGAATATTGGAACCACCGCCAAGCACAAAAATAGGAAGATCCTTGCTCTTGGCATATATGACCGCTTCCACAAGATCCAACTCATTTGCACATACGCAAAAAAACCGTGCCGGACCGCCAATTTTGAAAGTCGTATAAGACGCGAGCGGAACATGTTCAAGGATTTTCATTGAAATATATTGTACCCAATGATGGCGACGGGTGCGAGCTCCAAATAAAATGTTTAAATTTATGTGAGTACAACCGTCGCCGTCACTTGGTGCAATCTCTAGTAAGTATAGCGTGCGGGTGCAGAACGTGGCAAGAGCACACAAGATTCATCTCCAAACAAGTTTGAACGTGTCTCGAAATTTTATGTAACACCAACATTTGGATTGGAGATGAATCTTGTGTGCTCTTGCCAATTACTTACCCAATACGCAAAAAGGCCCGAGGTGGGCCACTTTGCGAAACATTTATTATTGGAGAGCCCGCACGAGGTACTCACATCACAATGGTAGTACATGTAAAAATAGAACGCAAGAGGATAACTTGTGCACTATTCGGCTTCGACCTCGGCTTGAATCTGGGGCTTTTTGAAGATAAAAATCTGATACACAAAGAAGCTTTCGGCCGCGACAATGATGCCGGCCATAATTTGCGAGAGCAGATAATGCAGTTTTGCATATTCCACAAATGAATACAGCAAAGCGGTATTGAGGCCCAAGTTGATCAAGGCAACTAATAAATAAGCGAGGAGCTGACGATGAATGCCGTCTTTCGATGCATCCTGGAATGTCCAGCTCTTTTGCAAAATAAAGCTTACGCCGAAGGCGATGATGAACGAGCATACTGCTGACAAGAGATACCACATGCCGGCATATTCCGTGAGGATATAAAGAAGTACCAGATTGACTGCAGCAGCGGTGCCTCCGGAAATAACGTACCTGCCAATTTTGGCGGATACCGGATAGGCAATGCAGGCGGTAGTATATTTCCCTTTTAGCCAGGCAATCATTCGATATGTATTAAATTTGATAGTAACGCGCGCATATTATTTCTGAACCTGCTTGATAGCCGCTTCTATTTTATCCTTGAGTTCCGGGTTGGTCTTCTCAATGTCGCGCAAAGTCTGAATAGCCTGACTCACCATGCCGGCCGTATATTGCATTTGCGCCAATTGTGCGCGTATTTCGATATTCGCAGGATCTTTCTTTACCATTTCCTCATAAATGGCAACTGCTTTTGAATACTGCTTGAGAGAAGCGTATACCTGAGCCATTTGTGCCGTATTGAACACCTCCGGATCATTTTTGAATATGGTTCGTGCTTCCGCTTCTCTTCCTGAAACAATAAGCGTAATGGCATATGCCGACTTGGCCTGAGGGAAATCAGGTGCCGATTCGTAAGCCTGCTTGAGGAGTTCGACTGCCTTTTCTTTCTTTCCTGTATTGAGATAATCGTTCGCAAGCTCAAAATCAAGCGACTGCTTTTTTGGCGTCAGCTGATGGCCTGTTTCCAAAAGTCCTTCTGCCTGTTCGTATTGTCCAATTCCATTCAGGAATGAGCCGCCAAGAACGTATATGCGCGCATCATTCGGCGTTGCGGCTATCTGAGCCTGAATTTCGCGCGTAGCCAAACCGAAAAATGCCTGCTTGGTAGGACCCGGGATAGTCTGGCTTGCAATGACATTTCCTGCACATGAAAGCAGCTGCTCTCGGATCTCCTGATTCGCAACATACGCGTCCACTCCCAGCGTCTTCTCAAATAAGGAAGGACTTGCCTGCGGACTGCCGCATGCCCGAAGAGCGGCGATGAGAGATGTGTTTGCACGAATGACGCGAACGTCAAAGAAATATAGTACGAACACCAAGGCCACGATAACGACAGGCGCCACGACATACTCGACGCCATCGACACGGGCCGGCTCTGTTCCAAGCAAGCGAATATGTTTTCCTTCTTTCAGCGAATTGACGAAGCCGAGCATTCCGAAGAATAATGCGTAACTTGCCAGGTTATCGAACACGAAAACATTGTGGACGAAGTATCCGGCCAGAAGGCCTGTAAGAACGCTTTTTTCCGCAACAGTCAGCGATGACTTCCATACGGCAATAAGAAACAAAACATACAATGCGAGATACGCGATGACACCGACTATACCGGATGCCACGAGCCAATCGATAAAGACATTGTGCGCGCGATCGAACCATTGTTCCTGCGCATACATAGCGGGATTGTAACCGGCATTAAAGATGTAATTGAAATTTTCCTGACCCCAGCCGAGAACAGGCCGCTCCATGGCGCCTTTCAATGCCATTGGCCAGATATACTGACGAGCCTGATTACTGGAATCAGTCCATGAAATATGCGAGAAGCGTCCGAGGACCGGATTTCTCTCTATTATTGGATTGGTGCGATTGAACCAGAAAATAATGCCCAGAAGAATGATGGAGCCGATAAATCCTGCGGAAATCCAGCGCCACTTTTTTGGTTCGCCTTTGCCGAAAATCGCATACAAGGCCAAAGCAAGCATAATGCCGCCAATAAGACCGAGAATGGTTCCGCGGGTCTGAGTTTCAAAAATAATAAAAGCGAAGAGAACCGAGACGATTCCGTAGACCCATTGATGGACTGCGGCATTGGCCATATTCTTTGCCCGCTTCATGCGCGCCACAAAAAAGAAATATGCCGCGATAAAGGCGTGGAAAAGCATGTAGACAGCCATGTATGCAGAGTTACCAAGCGAAGCGTCGAGACGAGTGCTTCCCTGGTGAACTTGCGCCCAACCGAATAATTGGAAGAGACCGTACAGGGCAACAATGAAGGCAACGGCCAGCGAGGTATTGAGCCAGCGGTGCCAGAGGTGTTTTCCTTCTTCGCCGGAACCAAAAATGCTTGTCGCCACGATATAGAAAGCCCACAAGTGTAGGATGGTTATCCATCCCTCCATACGTTCAAAGTTTGACCAAAGACTGCGAAGAGGATTGACGCCGAGAAGATCGGCAACGAGAGCGATCAATGCGAACAAACTGATGCCTACTGTAAGTGCAGTGAGCTTCGGCCTGAACTTGGCATCAAGGAAAGCCAGGATAATCCAGCTTGCAAAAGCAAGTTCGATAAGAATCCGGAAATAAAATGCCTTGCCTGTTATGAATGGGAAAAAGAAGGAATTTGCGACAATAAGAGGAAAAATAGGAACAAGGAACAATGCCGCAACAGCAATATATTTCGTGATCTTTTTCATGGGATAGATTAGGTGGATTAATGACGATACTGGTAATAAAACCGGATGCTTGATCTATACTTAGGCGTGGAAAGCCTACTATATCATAAAATAAATAGGGAGAGCTAGCGGAAATAGGACATTTGCCTTAGAATTACGGACATGGAAAAACTCAAGGACCGGAGCTACAGATTCCTACGCTGGACTGAAAAATACACCAAGACGGATATGGTTTACGCCGCACAGAGCGGATTTTGGCTCACCTCGAACCAAGTGGTAGGCGCACTGGTCTCATTCGGACTCTCAATCCTATTTGCGCATTTCGTTTCAAAGGAGGTATTCGGCATTTACAAATATATTCTGTCCATAGCGGGCATCGGCGTCGCGCTTACGCTATCGGGAATGAATACGGCGGTGACACAGGCCGTGGCAAAAGGACGTGAAGGAATATTCAAAAAGTCCCTCTATGTCCAGCTCAAATGGGTACTCCTGTCGAGCGCATTCTCGCTGGCATTCAGCGTATATTATTTTCTGCATTCGAATAATGCATACGGGATATGTTTTATCATCATTGCGATCTTGTATCCCCTCTCAAGCGTCGCGAACACATACAGCGGTTTTCTTCAGGGCAAAAAGGAATTCAGGACATTGGCGTCATATGGCATCTTTTCGAGTATTTTTTATTTCATACTTGTCGGAACGGCGGCATTCTATTTTCCTTCTGTCCCTTATCTTATACTGGCTTACTATGCCGCCAATGCCTTCACGAATATTTTTTTCTGCATACGGACCTACCAAAAATACAAACCCTCGCCCGTTTACGACCCGGCCGATATCGTATACGGAAAACATCTCAGCTTTCTCAATATACTCGGCATGATAGCGGCACAGCTCGACAGTGTGATCCTATATTACTTTCTCGGTCCGGCGACACTCGCCATATACACGTTCGCGATATCCATTCCTGAACGCATACGCGTACTATTCAGTTTTATTTCCACCGCGGCATTGCCGAAACTTTCAGAAAACGAGAACTCGACCATGCCCGCGAATATTTGGCGCAAAAGCATCCAGCTCTTCATCATTGCCGTCGTCATTTCCATAGTCTACATCCTGATCGCTCCAACGGCATTCCACTGGCTCTTCCCTCAATATGAAAATTCGGTTCTCTACTCGCAGGTATTTTCGATATCTTTGATCGCCATTATGGCGAACATATCGTTGAGCGCCCTTTTCGCGAAGCGCCTTCAAAAACAGCTCTATATCGTGGGAACAGTCGGACCTATCGTCAAAATCGTGATCATGTTCATAGCCATATATTTTTACGGATTGTGGGGAGCGATCGTCGCCAAGATACTTTCACACACGTTTAACACCATCTTGCCGATCATCCTTCTGAAAAAAAGCCATGAAAAATAATCAGACCATAAATCTGTCGCGCGCATCAACCATATCAATCCTCCGCGATTCCTTCTACAGCTTCTTCTCCTCTATCCGCGGACACATTAGACACACCAATAGCGGCCACAAAGCAACAATCCCCATAACCGCCAACAAGAACAAAAATGGCATGCCGGGCAAACGATATCTGGCATTGGCAACCGGACCTGTAACGACAGCGAAATACGCGATGAGTCCGGCATACATCCATACAGCAACAGAACGCCTGTATACCCAGACCGCGGCACAGGCACAGAGAAACATAATGCCCCAGAATATACGCTCGATCAGCGCAGGAATATGCGACATAAGACCCTTGCCGAGCCTGACCCATTCATGCCGGGCGAATAAATCGCTCAGATGCGGGTCTTTGATAATTTCGATGGGGGCAGTTCTGTAAGGACTCACCTGCAGATATGTAGTAAGAAGAGATTCGTACGATGATGAGAAAAAGAACGAAGTAACCTTGGCAATATGAAAGTAGGCATACGAGAAAAAATGCTCTTTGAGATTGCCGGATACGACAGGGCCGATGACGCCGGCATACTCGAGCATGCACGCCTGATCTTCGTTGATCCCTCCGGCTTCCCTGAAAAAAGCTTCCTTGGTCTGCGATTCAGGGATGCCATCATGAAATAAATAATATCCAGGCAAATTGAAAGCAAAAAGATTGTAAGTGGAAATAGAGGATACTGCGAGGACGCCGCTTGCCACCTTGTTTCGAATCATCCACGGAACAATACATGCGGCGAATGCGACAAGGATACAGAGTGCGGCGGCAATTCTTTTTTTCCAGCCGACGCTTGAATAATTCCTGAATAATTCAAGGCATACCAGCGGAATAATGAGATACATTGAGATAGGCCTTACCAAAGTCGCCATACCCAATATCAGTCCGACACTTGCCATACGTTTCAAAGCCTGCCATGCCGACGGTACGGATGAGGCCGATGATGCGAGTGGCGCAACCGATGTAAATCCATTCAGATAAATATAAACAGCAAGCGTGATCAGAAAGACGAACAAAATATCAGACATCATAAGAAGCGTATACTGGACAACGACAGGATCAATGATAAACAGCAGAGCAGCGATGAATCCGACTCTCTGCGAATGCAATTTCTTCCCTAGGAAAAATATAAGGAGAGAAGTGACGAACGTGAGAATGACCTGAACGAATGAAACGGCAAGATACGAACCTGCGATCGCTTTAATTAATGCGGCAAAAAATGGATACCCCGGAACTCGGAATGTCTCGTGAATGAATGGCTCGCTGGTCTGCGCAGAAAAGACATGATGCCGGATAAGGTTATCCGCGAGAACGCGGTAATTGAGGGAATCTTCCAAGCCCAGAACTGGCATGATATCCTCCCTGTGTACCTGCTCCTGTTCATGCGCGACATGCACCGTCCATCCCCAGAGAGGAATATATATGATCACAAAAATAATGCCGAGAATAATCGGCAAGAAACAAGAGGACTTTTTATCTACTGAAAATATCATGCATTCTTGGGCACTGTCTCGTGTTTGGACGTCGCATCGTGCACCGAACCTTTTTCATAGTACTCTTTCTCTTCGCCGATCGATTCGATATCGTAGTGTTTCCCTTCGATAATGCTCTTGGCCGCGCACATGCCCATTTCCAGGGAGTGGTCCTGATTGTTGTAGCGGAAGCGTCCGGGCCTGCCTATGTAGTAGAGATTCTTGAAATTATTGAGAAACTCCTTGGCTACACCGAGAGGATTCTTATAATCGAGATCGTATATCGGATATACATTTTTCTGCTTGATCAGGTAGTATTTGCGAACTTCCTTGCGAGTGAATAGGCCGACTTTTTCCACGTGCGGCATCATATATTCATAGAGCTCATCCGCAGTCATATTCCAGACGGAATCATTTTCAAAACAGAAAAATTCCAAGAACAAAGATGTCTTTCCTGGCGGACTCATGAATGTGCTGAAATTCTTCATTTCACTGACACGGCCAATGGGAATATTCTGGGATGGAAAATAGATCCACTGATCCTTTGTAACCGATTCCTTATCAAGCGTGACGAACATATATACCTGACTGCGGTGACGAAGGGATGCAAGCGCCTTGATGACCCTTTGCGGTGCGGCAGGCTTCAGGATTTTTATAAATTCGGTCATCGGCACGGACTCTACGAGCGAGTTGAATTTTATGGCAATTTCCCCCCTCAGGCGTATCGATAATTGCTTTGGTCATCTTTCCATTTGTGCATTGAATTTCTTTCGGAGACGAATTGAGCATGATGACATACCCTTGCTCTTCGAGGCGCGCGCGTATGGTTTCATAAATAAGTCCTGTCCCCTGATCCGGATAATAAAACACGTCAACAAGAGACTTGGGTGCACCAGCACCACTGGCGCTTTTTTTCTTCATCACGCGGCGGATCGTATCTTTCATGACCGCCAAGAGATCAAGCCCCTTGATGCGCTGGGTCGCCCAGTCAGGATGAATTTCAGCCGCAGGGATGCCCCAGACTTTTTCCGTATAATTTATAATATTAAAATCTCCCAGCGAACGCCCGAAATTGGCGATCACGTAATCTTCAAAATTCTTGACTGGTTTCTTGAAAACGCCATATACGATCTTGGCCCAGAAATAATCAAACCCGACATGGGCCGACTTGATGAGTCCCATATTGCGAAGGGCTTGCGGCGCATTCACCGGATAATCATAAAATTTTCCGTCAATGAATTGGCGAGTCTGACGGATTACTTTTATCCACTGTTCCTTGAGCAGATCGCCGATGAACTCGTACAAATAGGGATTTTTTGAGAAGAAACGATGGGGACCATTGTCGGTATAGAATGTCAGATCGCCCTCTTTGAACGCATAGGTTTTGGAAAGGCCGCCGACAGATGCCGATCGTTCAATGATAATGAAATCTTTTTTTGCCTTGGAAAGTTCCATAGCTGCAGCCATTCCCGCAGGACCCGCCCCTATAATAAGAATGTCTGTAGATAGTTCTTTCATCTGGCTCATAACGGGAAATAATAACATACAACTGGTGCCCCACAAAGAGCCTGGCGTGTCCTAATATTTTCTCATTAATATCCTTACTTATTTTTAAGGCAAATTTGAGGCAAAATCGTATTGAAAAATGAATCATATCTCAAATATGTTTCAAAAGCCTGTCGGGCGGCTTTTTGCATGTCGGCAAACTTTTCGTCAGAAAGGCTTTCGTACACGCGCGAGACTATTTCAGGAAGTTTTTTGATATCACGATGATTGACGCGGATAATGAACTTTGAATAGTCGATAACATCTTCCAGCGGCAAACATACATCAGTATCGATAAGGATAGGAATGCGTCCGCATGATAATGCCTCGAAAAATCGCACCGAGTAATTCCCGTCGCCTTTTGGAGCCAAGACAAAATCGGAATCAAGCATGTTCGCTACGTATTCCTCTCTGGCCTGCTCAGGAGAAAGCGAGATCGTCTTGGAATGCCCGGAAAATGAATTCCTAGTAATGAATTTTGCCTGGACAAGACCGCTGTTCGACAACAGCCTCAATGCTTTTCTCCGGAAATATATTCCCTTTTTGAATACTTCCAGTGACGGATCGAACTTAATGAGCTTTTTCAATTCAATGATAAAGTTGCGAATGAGATATTTTGCTCGATTGCGAAACGTAGGAAAACCTGCCCAGCCGCAAAAACTGACTACCGGCTTGGCACTTTTCTTTCGAATATTCATTCCGTACAGCAAGCCGAAATCTTCGCAGAATGCCGGAATGATGACGTCATTGAGTTTAAGGAGTGATTTGTACTGCGTAGCTTTCAATACGAATGTCCCAGGAAAATTCAATGTGTGCGACAGATCACCGCCGATAAAAAGCAGTGTGGGAATTGTATGCGGCGAAGTACTGGACGAGCTATGCGATGAGGTGCGCACGGCAAGTCGAGTGATCCCCTTCACATATTCGCGTGTCTCGGGAGAATCTTCATAAATCGGCTGCGGTATCATCACCATGTCCGCTTTTTCGATGTCAGAAACGAATTGCACGTCATAGGCAAATTGGTACTGCGGCTTGAAGAGTGCCTGATTCTGCTGGATTTTCTTGTTGGCAGAATCAACAAAAAATACGTCCGGACCCGTTCCCCTGCGTTCGGCCAGAAAAATAGAAATTATCTTGGGATCCATTGTTTGAATTTGTATCATGATGGCAATGCAATATACGTATCGACACCTGTTTCGATAACTGCATCGATATTTTCATTCGTTACCAATAGGCCGTCAAGCGTGCGCAGAGTATATCTTTTGTCTCCCAAGAATCTAACGATATCCGCAGGCGCATATGGATATGCGCGCAAATTTAATGACTCAATTTCCAATATAATGGCGGGCCTGCACTGCATCAAAAGATTGGTAGCGCCGCGCAAAACCAATAATTCGGCACCTTCCGTATCGATCTTGACCACATCAATACGCGGTTTCCCTGCTTCCATCCACCATGCATCCGCAGTCATTGTTTTGACTTCAATAGCTATCGTGGACTCTCCTCTTTTTGTATCGCGAAGACCATCTTTGGCCATATCCCTCTTTGGATGAATAAAAAATTTCTGAGTGCCAGTAGTGTCTGATAAAGCAACATTGGCTGCATGTATTCGTGCCGAAAGATTGTTCGCGTCAAGCGTTTTTTTCAAAAGAGAATATTGTTTTGGTCCCGGCTCAAATGCATATATATGGGCCTGTGGCACATTACGAGCAACACGCAGGCTGATCAGACCAAGGTTTGCACCAATATCGAGAAGCACAGCCTGCTCATTTTTCTGTACGTGTTTTTTCAATTCCTGCTCAATACTGTCGCACGTTCCCGATTCGAATGAATCGGCATCTCTAAGCCGGCGAATGATCGAGTTTCCGGAATTGTAATACAGATCGTACCCGCAATAGTTCACGGTTCGGATCGAGGGACCTAGATTCTCCAAAAGAGTCCGAATGGAAATAAGAAAACTACGGACTCCCTGCCATACTTTCTGTGGAATATATTTTTTAATGGTTTGCTTCATGATTTTTCATATCATCAAAGGTTTCCTAATTCGTCGATGATCGGCTGTACGATCACTTTTGGTGCAAAAACTTGCGTGTACAATGCAAATCCATTATCCGCCAATTTCTCGGCAAGTGCACGATCATCCCTCAACATTTTGATCTTGGACGCCAAATCCTTGGGATTGGCAGGAGCGACCATCAGACAATTTTCGCCATCTGTCAGAATTTCTGAAATACCTTCCGCGCGGGCGGTCACATACGGCAATTTCATGACCAATGCTTCAAAAGCTTTATGAGGAATCGTCCGTCTCAGTCTCTCATTATTTTCGAATTGCCCCAGACTGGCATGGCATGGCAACATCAAAGCCCGCAATTCATCGGGAGGCAGCTGCTTGGAAATATGCTTCACGTTCGCAGGCTTAAGTTCCGCCATGACAGCATTGAACTCCGCAACAGCATCTCCCCATCCGAAACCAATGATCAAAAACTGGATATTTTCTTTTTCAAGAAGTTTGGCGGCACGCAGTACATGCACGGCTCCCGCTTCCCGGGTGATGCGTCCTCGAAAAAGCACAGTGAACCTATCGGATTTTTTAACCGACTCATCGGCATACAATTGCGAATCATCAACGCCAGTGTACGTGACAATACATTTTTCCGGACGTACACCCAGCTTATGTACGAAATATTTTTTCTGGTGTTCGGTCTCCAGGAGGATTTTGTCCGCACACCGTGTAGCAAGCCAGTCGATCATTCGTACATACACGATCCTGAAAGGATTACCCTGATATGCATTGCGAGAAACGATCTGCGTCTCATAAAATGAACAGAGCGCATCGAATATGAGAGGCACACCACGTTTTTTTATAAGCCGAGCGAACGGAACGATGATGTAACCAGGAAATCCGACGATTATGGCATCATACGCAGGTTTTGAAGTATGCGCGGCGGCGCGCACGAGCGCGTGGTGTTTGCGGAATAAATTCCAGAATTTCCGAAAGCCTTTGCCCGTATCCGTGCAAACAATGACCTTGACCCCATTCTGGCGCAACCCTTCCGCGTAGATTTTATTACGCGAGAAAGTCGGATCGAAAATACCAAAATAAAGGATTTTCATATCATTTACGCGCAATAATGAAATACCCCAAAGGATACATATTCCGCAACTTGGCGGGAGATGAAAGGAAACCGAGAATATAGTCGCCGAACCTCGCGAGATATTCGCATATCGCGCGTAATACCGCAATTCTCAAGATTCCGCTTATAAGCTGAACTGACGCCGTAAGCGGACCTTTTCCTACCGCTTTCAAAGAGATATTTGAAAATCCCGATGACTTCAGCGTAAGCTGCAGATTTTCTTCAGTGTATCTCCAATAGTCATGCGGAGATGGGTGCACTTGAATAAGAAAAGGTACGCCGATAATGAGCACGCCGCCCGGCCTCAAGACACGAAAACATTCCTTCAAAAATTCGCGGTAATTAAAAATATGTTCAAGAACATTGAAAGCCAGGACGGAATCATATGTTCCATCAGAAAGTGGAAATGGCTTTTCCAGATCAAACTTGAGATCAAGACCGGACATGTCATCGAGATTCACAACTTCGATGGTATGCGTACCTGAAAATAATTCATGATATCCGGATTTGCGCGAACCTCCCACATCGAGAACTTTGCCTGAGAGTTCCAGGTTCGCGATGCTCGCATATAATCCTTTTCTCCATGGTGTAGGCATGATGGAATATTATTTTATAATTTCATACGTTTCCTGGTAACGGGCATAATCCCACACGGTCCATGGATGTAAATCGAACTGATCCTGCGGACTTATATCGATAACGTCTGCGTCGGTTTTAGGATCGTGGGTTATGACTACATGATCATACATGCGTCTGTCCTGCTCAGTAAGGGGCTCTATGGAATGTTTATAGTATGCATTGAGAGGCACGAGTCCTGCAGGCGCCTTCAAGGCCAGAATATATTGCCACAAATTGGTCGATTCCTTTTCATACCTTTTTATGTAATCCGCATAAGCTTCATGCGTATGAACATATCCTATCGGCCAATTCTTAACAATGAGAATTTTTGCCGCTGGATTTTGTGCCTGCCATGCCATGACCTGCGGAACAAGCTCTCTCCTTTCCGCGGGCCCCGAAGCTATCATTCTTTGCCAGCCTACGAATTGAACAAGGCTCCACAGAAGCGATATGCATATGAGGATTCCGGAAATGCGAATGACTGCGCGACGATTTCCCAGCTCCGAGTACATGACCGAAAACAAGCCGAGAGTAGCAATGACTATAAGTACGACCGAGGGTAGCATGTATCGGCTTTCATGATGAAAAGGAATGCTGAAAACAATATAGTTTGCAACAGCAGCTAATAAAATAGACCACGTCCAGTAACGGGTATGTATTTTACACATGCGAATACCAACAATAAGAAGCAGGAGACCTGCTATGCATAACCACACATTATTACGAAGAATAATCTCTGCATAAAAAACAAAGGAGTTGCTGCCGCTTGAAACACTCGTCAGATCAAGAACGGAACCCTGGCTCAAAACTGGCGGCGTAATGAGTCCCACCATGCCCAAAAGTCTGCTGAAGCCGTACGGATGCCATGCCACTATCAGGAGACAACCTACGAGAACTAGGATGGTTGATCCAATCCATTCCTTGAGTTGCATCCACTTTTTTTCTCTCAACCATTGGATTAAAACCGGCAGCCATATTATCTGATAGATGATTCCCAGATAACTGATACCGAAAGAAATAACAGTGAGCACTACGTGAATGATCCAATATGCTCGTCTGCGCTCTGTCTGTTCGACAATGCGGACTAATGCGTATATCTGCCAGAATAAAATGGCCACTATGAATATCCAGTGCCTGAAAAAATGCGAGTATTCAAAGAAAAGATAGTTGAAGCCGAGCAAAATTACAGCCACAAACGGAATCCATGCGTTCTGCGATGGATTGAATTTACGTGTTCGGAACAATAGAAAAATAGCCATTAATCCGAGATAGGCAAAAAGTACGGAAATAATGCGCGCGCACAGAAGAATGCCGCCCCAATTCCACACGACAAATTCCTTGTACCCGAGAGCTCCCGATACCGCACCGCTCATCCTATGAATGATAAAATCGGCACCAATTGCCGGCAGTCCTATCATTGCAAAAATGGGGCCATAATAAAGCGTATGTACATTGCGCAGCCCCAGCAGGCTTTTACTTTCAAGCATGTGAAGTGCCCCGTTGATCGGCGACTGTTCGTCTGCGCTCATGTACGAGACATGCAGAGGGGTGTCGGATGTTCCATACGTGATTCCAGGGATATGAAGCGCCGTCCATACTAACGCGCCAACGATAACTAGTATGTATATATTTCTTTTCTGCATATGCATGTTAGGCCTTGCGATCATTATATGTTCCGATCATGCGATTATATACTATATGGGCAAGTTCATATAATGTCTGAAAATAGGACTTGATCGTGACAGTAGATCCGGCAGGATTGTCCCATGTGACCGGAAGTTCTTTCACAGAAAATCCCATCAACCGGGCAATCAGCAAAATTTCTATATCGAAGCCAAAGCGCTTTATCGTCTGCCGTAGAAAAATCGACTGCGCCGCTTTGGCGGAAAAAAGTTTGAAGCCGCGCTGGGTATCATAGATCCCCGGAGTCGCACAAACGCGGATCAAGAGTTTCGAAAAATACCCGAGTATACGACGATGCCAGCCGCTATGTTCATGGACTGTCGCCTGCTTCAGCATGATAGAGCCGATCACAACATCGGGATATACGCTGGCATGGCGCAAAAACTCATCAATATGGGAAATATCCACGGAATTATCAGCATCCATGAATAGTCGATATGCACCCTGTGCCTCGAGCATTCCTCGGCGAACGGAAAACCCCTTCCCCTTATTGAGCTTATTTTCGAGCAAGCGGAAATGCTTGAACCGGGGAGCATACGAAGCAACAACCGCGCATGTCGTATCGGAAGACCCATCATCAACAACGATGATTTCGTGAGACATTTTTGTGCGCGCAAAATGACGTTCCAGACTTTCAAAAGTCGCACCGATGCGCGAAGCCTCATTGTATGCGGGTATGACTATCGATAAATCGATTTTATCCATATGTAGTATGCGAATATGATTTGAAACTATTGCGGATCAGAGTGCACTTTTTTTAAAAAATCCGCCAGACGCGATGCGAACCTCTCCGGATCAAGGTATTCTACAGCAAATGTACGAGCTTCGCTTCCTATCCTGTTACGAAGAGCCGCGTCTTGCATAAGTTCCTCTATTTTTGATTTTAGGGCTGCAGCATCCTTATACGGGACAAAAAAAGCATTTGCGCCATCCTGAATATAAGACTCCATACTTTTGGTATGAGTTACAATAGTAGGTTTACCCATGGAAAGAGCCTCCCCGACTGCAAACGTGCCTACGGAGTCAAAATAATCATCTTTCAATGAAATCCCCACGACAGCAATTTTTGCTTCGGCATACGCTTTGAGCATTTCAGCATGACTATACAATTTGACGGTCACATGCGGAGGCAACATTCGCGCACGTTCCGGAGAAATCAATTTCGTCGCCAGCCTACACTCGACGCCGAGGTCTTTTGTTGCCTCGATAAGCGTATCGAAATCGCGCCCGAAGTTACCGACCGAAATGACAATACTTTTCTCAGGATTTTCAGAAATATCCGGGCGAGTATCCGGCTGCGGTTTGAAGTAATTCGGATCGGTAGCCTCATGCAGAAAAATAATCTTGTGAGCCAGATGAGGGAATCTTTTCTTCATAGCGTCAGCTGCGGCTTGTGATATCGTGACGACACCGTCAGCTTTCGAAACCGCCCACGCATATATTTTCTGCCTGAATTTTTTCTCATTGCCTATCGTTCCCAGCACATTGAAATCCAATATGACCCATTTGAATTTCTTCACACGCAACAATGCCTTGAGAATCAGTGACCCATATGCCGTGGAAGTAAAAACTACATCGTATCTGAAAAATAAGGGAAAAAGCGGCAGATGAGCATAATGCATCGTCAGGATATGTTTTCGCAGGAACCGCGCCAGCTTGGCCGAAATAAACTGCTCGATTTCGAGGTATGAAGTCTCTACCCCATATTTGGGCAGGCGCAACATGCCGAAAAGCCAGCTATCATGGCCGGAGTTGGCCTGCAAATTATGGATTGTCTGGCCCGTAACCTTATTTAGTAAATATAATACTTTCATATAAATCATTCAACGTAACACTATTTTGGCGCTGAAGAACGACATATTCTTTCGCACGCGCACGCATCGCATCTCTGTCCGTACTCGGAGTAACGCAATATTCAACGCGTTCATTAAATCCTTTTTGCCCAAGGTCGGAAGACCAGATCCTGCCGCGCTCGCCATCTTTTCCAATAGTCTCGACTATGCCGTCAGCGGTACTGCCGATGACGGGAACATTCATGTACATCGCTTCCCAAAATACCAGACCGAGGGCTTCGGCCTTTGAGAGAAGCACGAACGCATCCGCATCACGATAATAATTCCAAATCTCTTCCCTGCTGACGAGGCCGGTAAAGATCACTCTTTCCTTCATACCCAGTTTTTTTGCCTGCTCGGTCAACGAGGCAAGCAAGCTTCCACGACCCAGAGCAATGAGCACATAGTTCGGCCCGAGACCTGCACACAAATCGAGTAGCAAAGGATAATTTTTCTCTGCTTCCAGCCTAGCCACCGTTACTAGGATTTTCATATGCGGAGGTATATTGTATTTCTTCCGAATCGTTCCTGCTTCCACCTTGTCGATGAATCTGCGGTCGCGCTCGATCGTATCAATAGTAAATACCGTAATATCATTGGCTGGAATTCCTATGTCCTGCAAATATGAACGCATCGTCTCATTTATCGTAAAGAAATGATCTGCAAGTCTCCACCACATGCGTTCGGATATCCAGGAATACCAACCTTTGATAAGTCCGAAACGTCTTGTCTTGGAATATATCGTCGGCTGATTGCTCACGCACAGGACGATCTTGCCTCCATGGCGTTTTTTTGCGAGCCACAATGCAGGCAGCATTCCGAAATCGTATGTCATCCATACGTCGGGCCTTTGGGCATATTTTTGTGCAGCCGCCCTCACGGCGAACATTGCGCGAATGTCGAGCAATGGTTTGAGCTTGTATATGCGGGTTTTTACATGAACTGTCTTGAACCTGTCCGCTTTGCTATCATATCCGCTGTCATAACTGATACGGCTCCAGGAAAAAAAGAAAAATGTATTCACATCCGGAATCAATTTATCACGATCCAATTTTTCCTTGAATATAGTAAATGAATTCCGGAACATATCGTCCCAGTCAAAATTGACCATGAATATCGAGAGTGGTTTTTTCGTATCTGTCTTCATGTGTGTCATGGGTATCCCCAAGCGTGTTTCATGTCTCTAGTCTAACGTTTTTGGTCGTTTTGCGACAAATACGAGATCGAACGCGCAGGCGGAGGGAAACAATCGCGCCAAATTCGCATATCTGCCCAAACCTTTTATTTCCACATCTTCAAAATACGTGCCCAGGGTTTGCTGCAATTCTTTCAAGCTGAAATGATTGATGTGAGTAGGATCGGACAACGGAGTTCCCTTTTTGCTGCCCGATGCGAGCCGAATGCGATTTTTGATGCTGAAGGCATTGGGCACGGAACCGATGAACGTTCCTTCCGGCACAAGATGATCGGCAACCTTTTTGATTATTTTTGCAGGATGGAATAAATGTTCCAACACCTCGCCGGCGACAGCTACTTCATATTGTCTTCCCTGGAGCGCTTCCCAATCGCTATAAATATCCAATTGGATTGTTTCAATTCCCAACTGTTGTGCCGCACGTTCGAGCGAGCGACTGTCGATATCGACGCCCGTAACGGTATTGCCTGACGTAAAATATGCCGTCAGTGCACCATCGCGGCAACCGAGGTCAAGGACTTTTTTACCTGTTCCTACCAGAGATGCAAACAGTGTTCCGCGATCTTCTTTGAGAATGCTGAAACCCTGCTCCCGCTGGGTTGCATGATGTTCCTCGTACATTTTTTCCAGTGAACTCATAGGTAAGATTTATGATTAGAATTTCTTAGTTGTACTCAGTGCGTATTTTATTCGCCAATAAACCAAGGCTGTGTTTGGATTCTACCACACGTCGCAACTCCTTGGCTTTTTCCCTGCGTATATCTTCCGGCATGGAAATAAGGGCCGACAATTTCTCCGTAAACTCATCCGTATCGCGGTCCTTGAAAATATACTGCTCATCGATAAGCCCGTGAAGATTTTCATTCGAAACGAGAACGACGCATTCGCACGACATGGCCTCAAAGATAGTCTTGTCATACATTCCGCTTGAACTCAGATTAACGAAAATGTTGTGACGCGAATACACGGCGGGCGTCTCATCATTGGGAATCCCTGCGCAGAATGCTACGCGGTCCGCAATCTGCAATTCCTCGGTTTTCTTCTTGAGCATCTCGTAATACGGCTGATCTTTCGGCAACGCATCACCATAGATCGAGGCATGAAATGCCTGTGCATTGCGCGCCAGCCTGCCCAATGCATCGACGAAATATTCCAGTCTCTTTGAAATGGAAATTCTACCGAGCGACAGGATCGATCTTTCTTCACGCTGTATACGCGTTCCCTTATCCGCGACGAAAAGTTCTGTATCGACTCCTACCGGCATGAGCACGGTCTTTTTGTATTTTGCAGTAAATGAATAACGCGACGTACAGAAAACTTTGAAGCAGAAAAATGCCGCGAGATCGGTCAGCCAGCTTCCTGCATGATGATTCCTCCACATGGCGGCTTTCTTGCCCATGATCTTCCATATAATGCCACCCAAAATCATGTACTCCTGGTTCATATGCACGAACACCGCATCATAGTCTTTCCTGTACTTAATAATGTACTTATAGAAATTTTTCAGATATTTGAATTTTGATTCGCCATTTTCCTTACCAAGCGAAAGCACGCGTATGTTCGCGGGCAATTCGCATTTTCCTTTGTAGAGGCAGATGACCGTAACCTGCTCGAAATGTTTTGCGATCTCAAGGATCCACCTATGAAAAAAGCTGAGAACAGTATCGTTCAGATCGACTTTTTGAGTAAAAATAAGGAGTTCCATAATCCTGTTATTGCAGAGCGCTTTCCCATGACTTCTTCATTAATGTATCGTATTCGGAAAGAGTCATATGTGTGCCGGCATCATTCTGCGCCGCTTTCGCCATATTCTCGGCGAATACACGATCACTATAATATGCTTCAAGCCCATTCGCTATCGCCTGCGGATCGCGTGCAGGAACAACCAATCCATTCTTTTTATCTATCAGAAATTCTCCGGCACATCCTATGTCAGTCATCACCACAGGCTTGCCCAGAGACGCCGCCTCGATCACGGTCATTCCCCACCCTTCATAGTCGGAAGAAAGCAGGAACGCATCGCATGTTTTCATGCATGAAGCGAACTGATCCGTCCACGAACCGATTTTCACCGACCTGAAAAGACCCTTCTCAGCCACTATCTTTTTCAAATTTTCCTCTTCGGGACCGGCACCCGCAATCACAAGACCGGCTTTGGGATGCGATTTCAAAAATAATTGAAATGCATCTATGGCAAGGGGAAGATTTTTCTGCTTCACATAGCGTGATGGGGCGAGTACGATCCATTCGAATTCAGGAAACCGAGTATGAAGATGTATGGTAACAGGTTTATTTTTAATAATTTCAAGATCAATAAAAACCGGCGCTATCGTTATCTTTTTTGCGGAAATGCCCAATTCGTTGCGAAGATAATACCCGATCTTTCCTGAAACCACCCTGATGCTCTTGGCCCGAGATAGGACAAAAGGCGCGAGCATTGCCTGAAAACGCTGACGTATTGATTCTTGCCTGAAAAATGGATTGAAAAAATCGATGTGAACCTGGACATGCAGCGGCCGCGACGTTATCCATGAAATGATGAGGCCGACCAGACCGAGCTCGAACGGATCCTGCGAAATGATAACGGTATCGGGACGCGCTATTTTCTTGGCTATCTGTAATGCCGCAAAAACCGATGCCAGTTTATTTCCAGGAGCCGCATGGACCATGACATTATTTTTGAGTTTTACAGGCTGCATATGCGCCTGTTTTTCTGCACCGAGCGCAATGATATCCATGCCGTTTACCAATGTCCCATACTGTTCCATCCGCGCACGTACGGCACTGTTTTCCTTAAAAATCGAACGGTCAATTGAGAGGGCTATTAGATGCATAGTAGTACGGTGATTATTTACCGGTCTTGGCCAAAACCACTACAATCTCGCCCGCGATCTGTTCCCACGTGTGTACGAAAGCAAATTGCCTGACTTTTTCCGCCTGCAACTCGCGATTTTTCGGATCCGCCATCCACACGATTTTTTCGGCGATATCCGACGGGTCCTGAGGGTCTACGAAGACCGCACAGTCTTTGACGCGGTCCTTGATGCCGGTTTCGCGTGTCAGAATAAAAGGCGTTCCTGTGCGAATAGCATCGAAGATCATGTTAGGGCTGATGTCTCCGATTGACGCAAGCACGACAGCATATGAGTGATGAACCTTCTCGACGAAGCTGTCGTACACGGCCTTTCCGCAATCCAGTTCAATCTCTGCCAATCCGGAATCCGCAGCTTTTTTCTGCGCCTCAACGAATGCTTGTTTGAGAACATCAATATTTTTCCACTTGAGAGTGCGCGTCCCGGCTATGAAAGATCGGTTCTCCGGAACACGGGCGACTTCCCGCGGCCCGCAATAATTTTCAACGAGAAAATTCGTACCCGCATTCAATCCGTATACGGGTTCGAAAATCTTTCTCTGCCAATCCGTGCTGAAGATCACGGCGGCGGCCTTGCGAAGAGAAGCTCCCCCCAGTCTGTGGATCATTTTTTCTTTGGCTGTAAATCGATCCATTCGCGTGGCGTAAAAATCACGGAATAACACCAGGTCCCCCGTTCGCTCAACGTATGTTTCCCACAGAAAGTCGCCGCCAGTGCGAACTATATATTTCTTACCCATGCATGCGCAGGCAGCCATGGCAGGCACTGCGGCTGACCAGGTATCAAGAACCAAAATGAGATCCGCATTCCAGCCTTTTCTGATTATTTTCAAAAAATACAAAATGTGCCGCACTAATGGAGGAAATGCGCGTTCCCAACGATATGCCGCCACCTTTACTTCATGGCCTTCCTTTTTCCATGTCTCAAACAGATTGCGGGCGTATTGTGCAGGTCCGCCGATATCAGGCGGGTATATGCCGGAAGCGATAAGGATTTTCATAATTGCCTATTATACCTCACTTCGAGATATGACAATATCTCGCAGGATATTTTTCATTTTTTCCGCAATCCGTTTCCATTGATATTTTTCTTTGACCATCTCGCGGGCGCGTCTCACGATGTATTCGCGGGATTCGCGATCCTTGATCAGCTTCTCCACTTTTTGGGCGATGCTTTTCGGATTCGACACTTCGCAAAACAAGCCGGTCTCGCCATCAACCAAGAAATCCGGAATGCCTCCGACAGGGGTGGCGATCACCGGAATACCCGCGGCCATTGCTTCCAAAAATGAATTACCAAGTCCTTCCGACAATGCCGGACGGATGAATATATCGGAGATCTGAAGATATGGCGGCATGTGCGCATGTGGAATGTAACCGAGAAAATGAATCCGGCTTTCAGCATCTTTCTGCCCTGCCTTCTCCTCCAGCTGCGCTGCTTTGGCTTTGAGTTCGGCCTCTTGATATCCTTGGCCAAGAATAAGAAATTTTACATGCACAGGAAGATACCTGAGCGATTCGATAACATCGCCTACGGCATTCTTCACGACCAGACGCGAAGTCGTGACCAAAAATATGTCTCCTTCTTTTTTTCCAAGCTGAGTTTTCAATGCGGCCGCATCGGATTCAGGAATGGTATGGGAAAATAGATCATAATCGACGGCATTCGGCACCACAGTAACCGGACATGTGGCACCCATATTGTGCGCCCAATCAGCCAAAAAGGTCGATATTGTTTGAATATGATCCGCATGCGTGAATATGCCTTTGAATAATGGCCAGAGCGGACGGGCGCGGCGTTCCATGTATTCGATAGGATCCCCTTCCTGCAAGGTCAGTAAAAAAGGTATTTTCGGATGTAACATCTTGAAGAAGAGCGCGGCAAAAGAATTGTATGTCGCCATCATTGACCAGACAGCATCATACGGTTGTCCTTGCCTCACCTGTTTTTTCGCCAATGAGACTGCTTTCAAAAAGCCCGTGACCAGGAAAGCATATTTATTGAGATGCAAATACCATGCCAATGAATCCGAAGACGTTTTCTGGCGAGCGGCCCAACCGACGCGATATATATTTACATTCCCGATTTTTTCGAATGCAGGAAGACTTGAATCTAAATGCAATGTGACCATATCAAATTCCATCTCTTCAGCTGGAATACGATCGGTAATTTCTTTTATGGCAACTTCAGCACCACCGACAAAACGCGGGTAATAGACCGAAGAGAATATGAGGATACGGCGCGGCTTCATATGTTCATCCTTCCACACCTTTAGTCAATTTTCAATACCTTTTTAAGAACTTCTTCGGGAACTTCTTTTTGAACATCTCTCGGAGGCTGTTGTGGCGCTTGCTGTGGTTGCTGTTTGGCAACTGGCGGATTTGCTTGCACGGAAGGTGGATTCGCGGACCCAGATTGTGGCACCCCAGTTGGCTGAAGCGGTGCATTTTGAGGCTGTTCGGGTCGCGGCGGCAGGGTGGATGGCGGAACTGGCGAAGCGGCTGATTGAATTGGCTGGGGAGATTTTTTTGGCTCTGAAGCAGGCGAGCTAGGATTTTTTGCAAGCACCGCGGCCAATGCGCTTCGCAGATCATTTACATTTTTTTGCGTAGGAACTTTCGGGTCGATTTTTGGCGGCTGTTGCTGTTTGGGTGCAAGTGAAGATAGCGACACAGGAGCTTGAGAAGGTGTCGGTGTTACAGGTTTAGCAGCTATGGGAGGTGTAACTTTAGATTGAACTTTGATCTGCTCCGACAGATTCTGGAATGGCTTATGTTCTTTGGGCGGCTGGGGTGACGCTGGAGGGGTTTGAGATACTGGAGGAGTTTTGGGCGTCTCAGGTTTCTGCGGAGACGGAGCAGGCGAAGGCACAGGCGCAACTGCTTTAGCGGGAGCCGGTGTAGTTGGGACAACAGGTGAAGCAGGAACACGGGCGGGCACGGGCGCACTAGGAGCCGCGGAAGAAACTGGAACAGTTCCCGCACCAGGCGTACTAGGCGCACTTTTAACTTCCGGTTTTTTGGCCACCATTGGTTCATGGAATTTGACGATCCCCGCTTCAACCAAAGCCCGGGGCTGCGAGAACTGTTCGCGTGATGCTGCAATGATTTCCTTAACATATGAAATATCCGGATGCGCGATAGGCGAAAGCGTCATTGCAGAAAATGGCGATGAAGAAAGACCATCGATCATTAGTTTCAGATAAATCTGCGCGAATCCCAGATTTACCAGATCCTCAAGCAAAAAAGTGGGCGAGAATTCTTTTTCCAACTCTTCGGCGTCAGTTGCGCCGACACGAAATACCATCATCGTACCAACGTTACCGAATACAGCCGGCTTGACGATTTCATCCATCTGCTCAATATATTGGTGCGCAATAGTGAGATTCAACTTATATTTACGGGCTTCGGAAAGAATGTCCGCAAATGACGCGTTCGCAAAGTTCTGGAACTCGTCCACAAAAAGATAGAAGTTAGGCAATATCTTCATCACCCGATCAGGCACGTCGGCACGGGACATGGCAGCGAGATAGATCTTGGTCACCAATAGACCTCCGAGAAGCTTCATATTTTCGTCTCCGATCTTTCCTTTGGACAAGTTGATGATGATGATTTTGCGCTCATCCATCGCTTTGCGGAAATCGAAAGATGACTGCGCCTGACCGATCATGTTGCGGATCAGAGGATTAGCCGTGAACTGACCGACTTTATTTTGAATTGCGGGAACGGCTTCTGCCGCCTGTCGTTCGGTGTAGTTGGCGAACTCTTTTGTCCAAAATGCTTTGACGGACGGATCCTGAATATGCGAAACCACATCCGTGCGGTATGCCTTGTCGGACAGCATTCTATTTACCCCGAGCAGAGTTGCGCCGGGATATTCGAGCAGGGCCAAAAGCGTATTGGTCAGAATATATTCCATACGCGCGGACCACGCATCTTCCCAGATCTTTTTGAACGTACTCATGAGTCCCGAGGAAACAAGGTGGCGCTTATCCCGATCTACGCTTTCAAGAACATTAAATGAGATCGGATGTTCGACGTCGAAAGGCGCGATATATATGACATCGCGGATGCGCTCTTTGGGAACGTACTCAAGAAGGAGATCAGCGGTCTTGCCGTGCGGATCAATGAAACATATGCCTTCCCCGTTCTGAATATCCTGCGCGGCCATATTCTCCAGCAGAGTTGATTTACCCATACCGGTTTTTCCGATGACATAGACGTGCTTGGTGCGGTCTTTTGCTTTTATACCAAACTTGACTCGCTTGTTGCGAGCGTCAGTTTCTCCAAAATATGTAATGCGATTCTCGTCCATAATATGAAAATGTGCCTCTGTATAAATGACTCAATAATACTAATTTATACGAGGCAACTTCAGAAATGATGCTTCGGGATAATTATACCATGAAATCAAAAACAATGATTTTAGACAAAAAACAACCGACTCCCCAGTGATGAGGTGTCGGATGTTTGTTTGACCCACAGTCTGGGGTTAAGTCACCAGAAGGCTCCTGAATATTTGCTCGATACGATCTGCCGCAGAATCGGGCCGAGCGACAACGACTTGGTTGGTACCGGCAATGAGGTAGAGCTGTTGCTCACCTGCACTCCCGATTGACCTGCCCGTACGAAAAATTCTTTGTACGGCAGACTGAATCCATTTCGCTTCTTCTTCAGGGCTTCCGGCTACTGATGGGGGTACTCGAAGTACCTTGGGGACTTTCTTTGCCATAATAACTAGGGGTGTACTGATTGGTTAGAGAGATACATGCCGGGAGGATTTCACCCTATTTCCCAAGGTGATCCAACATGTGTTTATCCGGTTTTAAATAGTACCACTTAATTTGAAACGTGCAATAGTGTGCTCGAAGCACCTGTGGATATTCCTGCGGGACTGTTGGATATATTGGAAATGAAAGCTTTCGGCACGAGTGCCTCTTTTTTATACACGCTTCCCGCATTCCATAATAACCAACCCGTAAGACCTGAGTCATATGTGGCTTGCATCTGCGCCCGGACCATTGCCGGAGTATATGTGGCACCCAGATCGAATGCCTGGAGCCATGGGCGAATTTTGCTTGCAGTAGATGAAGCTGCGAGAGCGCGTGTCACTGCATGATCCATTGAATATTTTATTATCTCGTACGGATGCTCTGCCGGTTTGGCGAAACCATTGAATCCGTGGGCGAAGTGAGACGGATATACCATGGGATATATGTAATCAAAATACGGAAGAGCGTCCTCGAGTTTCTGCCCGATGCCGAGATCACCGCTTGCACTGGTTGTCAGACCGAACAAATCGGCCGACAAAGGA
>DHWH01000010.1:0-298 GCA_002413065.1 Patescibacteria group bacterium UBA5187 | reverse complement strand
CACTGATGCCTGCGAATTGCTCGCGCAAATAGAGGAAAAAGGATTTCATGACTTCGGAACGCGTGCGGCCATTACTCCAGTCATAAGAAACGGAATCCATATTCCCATCTGAAGGATACCGAATATAATCAAAATTTAATTCATCAAATCCATATGCGTATGCCTGATTTCCGATGCGTACGAGATAATCCCACACCGGCTGTGCCCCGGCATCGAGCCATTTGACGTTTTTGTAGTCAGCCCATACGCCTCCAGCTTTTGTCTTCACTGCCCATTCCGGATGCACGGTGATCAGATA
>DHWH01000037.1:38933-53162 GCA_002413065.1 Patescibacteria group bacterium UBA5187 | reverse complement strand
ACACGGAAGTTTACTTAAGCCCCAAGGTTGGCAGTGGCTCAGCGTGATAATGTTCGTTCGAATGAACGAAAAATTATTCCGCCGCCGTTGCCTGATCGTCAGGTCGTTCCAGTTCACAACGGTGGACCCGATAATGCGAAAATTATCCCCCTCCCGGTAAAGCTCACTACGCTTCCTGTCCAGATAAAACCTCCTGTACCCTTTATTGTGGTAAAGAAGGAACCCCCGATCATGTTACCGCTGCCCAAAGCGGTCCCGGTGTCACCATCCCTTAGGGTGCTGAAGATTCCGGTGAATCGAATTCGGCGCAATGCGGAACAGCCACGGAAACGTTTTAGTGAGGGAGAATTAAAACAATTGGGCAAGAGTCTCGTGCAAGACGGTCAAAACGATCCGATCGAGGTTCTCGAGGTGTTCGACGACCCGTCTGCAGATTACGAATTGATCAAAGGCGAACGCCGCTGGCGTTCCGCTCAAGCTATCGGGATGCTGACGCTCGATGCCATCGTGCGCACTCGGGAAGAAGTTCCCGATAAAAAGACACAGCACCGCCGCTGTTTCATCGCAGATTTCCATCATGCCGAATACAGCAAGTTGGAAATCGCTCTGGCGCTCAAAACTGAGTACGACCAAGGAGCGACGATGGAAGAACTCTGCGCCATTTGCGGTAAAAGTATCGCGTGGGTCTCTTCGCATCTTGCACTGACGACATTGTGTCCGGAGTTGTTGAAACTTCTGGATCCTACTTTGCCTCGATCGCAGCAACTGAGCTTTTCCATCGCATGGAGAATCGCTCGCTTGCCTTTGAACCGGCAAATGGAAGTGCACGAAGGTGTTCTTAAGGTGAAAGGCACCCGCCTCCAGCTTCTGAAGGTAAAGGAATTGGTTCTGGCGATCAATCCGGGTAAGCCTCGGGGTCGTCTCAGGAAGCCTTCGGATTATTGCAGGAATCTGCAGGTCGTCATTCCTCGTGCGCTGGCCGACAGTCTCACGGCTGAAGGATATGCGGACGACGTATTCACAAGCCTTTTGGAAAATCACGGGCCTGAAGAAATCAATCTGATGCTTCGGCACTTAGCGGGAACGATCCAAAAGTTTAGCGCATTGGAACAAAGGATCAGAAAGGCACAGAGTCTTCTGGTTCCCAAAAAATAGTGCGTTGCTCATTCACGGGGACAGGCTTCGGCTTGTCTCTTTTTTATTGTAAGAAAACAAAACCTGTGGCATCGGGAATGTGACTGTTTATAAAAAATCACCCAATGGGTGATGCGATGGACACAATTCGATGCCGGAACTAATTCAGAAAAGAAAGCAATGCAGCCACTTCCTCCTGTCGGGCTTCGATCAGGTGATTGAACCTTTCTTTTGCCCAATCAGTGCTGAATTTTAATTGCGCCAGGAATTCCGGTTGCTTATGGAGCATTTCAAGCGGACTTTTTCCGGCTTCGGCGGCAAGACCGAAGATTGTCTGCTGGATCCAAACAGGGCTCAGGCATTGGGCCATGTCAGCGTCGCGAATGATCTGTCCCAGCAAGTCGAGCTGATTCGAGGGCACCATGTAAGGGAACTGGGTCATCCGTATCAGCGACACAATGTAGGACTGCAATTCGCGATCCTCGCGAAGGATGTGCCTCTCCAGTCCCTCTACCGCTCTTTGTATTTGAGCGCCGTCATTTCCTGTTTTGCCGCTGTGGTCAAAATCATGGAACATCCCGGCGATGAGCAATCCCCGCTTGCCGGCATGAGTCAGTTCTGCCGGGTAATAAAGACAAGCGTCATAACAGAGTACCGGGACATGGAATGAGTGCCGGAAGTTATGATAGGGGTGGTTGAGGTTCTTTGCGTTCAAAAAAACCGTTTTGAAGTAATATACCAAGTTTCCCCGGTAGATTTCTTCAGGATTTTGGATCATAGGCAACAAGCTCGCACTAGTGACCTCGATGGAAGAAGCTGTTTGCATTTTTGATTCTATTTGATTGTTCGGGTTCTCTAACGTTTGAAAAAATAGTAGCAGATTAATAGTGCATCTGTCAATAGTTACTAGGAGATTCAATAGTTTGAGAGTATGCCAGTATAATTTTGGTATATAAAAAACCGCCACGCAGAGCTGCGGGACGGTGGGGAAGTAGTGCAATTATTTCAAGAATTTTTCCAAAAATTCCCGGACTAGTTTGAATGCCTTGCCGCGCTGCGAAATGCGGTTTTCGTTCTCTGGCGACATCTCGGCCCAGACAAGGTCGGTCCCATCCGGAACGAATATCGCGCTGTACGGCATCTTCGGTTGCGGAGCCGTGCGTGCCGCTTCGAGAATTGTTCCATTCACTTTTCCGGTGAAGAAATGCTG
Organism: Patescibacteria group bacterium UBA5187; assembly: GCA_002413065.1. Classification (GTDB taxonomy): domain Bacteria; phylum Patescibacteriota; class Minisyncoccia; order Phycocordibacterales; family PALSA-1337; genus C7867-002. Next base: position 50,818 of record DHWH01000037.1, on the reverse strand, counting down.
GGCGCCATCAGGTGTGATGACGGCCACGGTAGTTTCGAATGTGGCGGACCGGTCAGTGGCGCCGTCGAGCTGTTTCAAGGTGTGCTGTATGATGTCTTCCGTTGAGGCAGTATCGCCGGCCCATCGTGAAGCCCGTATGCCGGGAGCGCCATGGAGGTGATGAATGAAAATTCCGGTATCATCGGCCATGGTCCAGGCATCGGGACTGGAGTATTCATGAGCGAACAGGGCTTTTTTCAAAGCATTTTGCTCGAGCGTAAGACCGTCTTCCACAGCCTCGCCTTCAATGCCGGCTTCCGCGAGAGTGAGAATGGAAATCGGCAATCCCTTGAAAGATGCTTTGATTTGTTCTGCTTTGCTGGGGTTTCTGGTTGAGAGAATTATATCCATATTTTTCTAATGCTGATATTACTTATTTTAGCATTAAAAGACAAGTTTTTCGCAGTTCTTATTTTTGGCATGAATGTCGTAGCACCAAAAGCGCTCCTCGGGATATACTTACAGATGTCACAATGGAAAGAGGCTTTGGCATTGCCTCAATTCCCGTACTCATTATTTTAATTTAATTCTATATATTAGAACGGACGCGATCGCTTCAAATGACGACGGTTTTGGATTGCGTATGCAAATAGATGTAATGGCCCCATATTCGTCTCGTCTGAATTTGTATGAAAGACCAGCAAAAAGAAACGCTCATAACGTGGTTAAATGAGGCTTATGCCATGGAGCAGGCTTTGACCAAAGCTTTGGAAAAGCAGATCGAGGATGCCGAGGAAGAGCGCGAGACGGAGGCGGCTGACATGATCCGTGATCACTTGGAGAAGACAAAAATGCATAGTGACAGGGTGCAGGAATGTATTGAGCGGCTGGGCGGCAAAATTTCAACGGCAAAAAAGGTCGCTGCTAAAGTGGCTGCCGCTCTCGGCGGAGCACCCGGCAGTATGACGAAGGATACTCTGGTAAAAAATACTCTGAGCGCCTACGCGGCAGAACATATGGAGATCGCGAGTTACACGTCGTTGATCGCAGCTGCCGAAGAGTTGGGTGATATTGAAACGGAACGTGTATGCAGGAGCATTCTTGAAGATGAAGTCGAAATGGCGGAATGGCTCGGACTGCAAATTCCGGAAGTAACTCTCAAACAATTGGCGAAAGGGAAGTAGGGTATAAAAAACCCTCACCGACTGTTCGGTGAGGGGGTCTATTTTGATTTCTTGAGGCAACAGTTAACCGCGGATAATTTCAACGGCGGCTTGCAAAGGCACGGGCAAGCAGGTTATGCAGAAGACTGCTGACCTGATCTTCTTCGCTTTCGTCATTCCAGACGAGAGTGAAGTTCTCACGAACAGCGATGCTGGACTTGCCGATGAGTTCGGGAAATTCCAGTCGTGCCGCTCTCCAGAAAAACTCGTTCAGCAACTCGGTCTCGGCATTTGCCGAGTTCAGTTGCTCGATGATTTTTTCCAATTCGGCTGTGTGGGACTTGCAACAACCGGGCTTAAGTAAACTTCCGTGTTGGTCAAGGTAGACGAGATCGCTTGATATGCGAGCTATATCGTCTGTTTTGAAGAATGTATACTTTTAATACAGTAAAGAGGGACGCAAAAGAAACCCATTCATTTTGGAATGAGCAGCAACCTATATATACAGCCGAGAAACACTCGTGTTGAATTTCTGTGCGCCTACAAGAGCACAAAATACCAACACCAATGTTTACTTAACCCAGGAAGTTCTGAACCGCATTGACCTGCTCTTCAGGAATCGGCGAGATACGGCAGGTTGCTACACCCGACACATTGACGCCGACGTTTTTCTTCGAAGGAATATTTTTTCCTCGATTTCGATCTGAAATGCCTCGGTGGACATCTGCTCATAAGCCTCAACAATGGGCAAAATGAACACGGCACCGCCGGAGACGAGCTTGAAACCAACTGAGGTTTTTTCGCCGTTCGGGCCAGTGACTTCAGTTCGGCGTTTTCCGTAGATGACGCCGATGGCATTTGGCGGAATCCGCTTGTATCGCTTGAGCATCGCCCAGACGAGGAATAGGATGGCCACAAACACCACGATAATCATGATAGGTATGGTTAACTTACCAAGATTATTGCCGATATCGGCAAACATTAGTTTCTTCATAATTTTCTGTTCTGTCGTTTTCTTTGTTGTGCTTCCGCCGATTAGGCAGTTGCGGTTTCTGGTTTAACTGCAATTCGGTCACCCAGATCGCGGGGTTAAGTAAACATTGGTGTTGGTATTTTGTGCTCTTGTAGGCGCACAGAAATTCAACACGAGTGTTTCTCGGCTGTATATATAGGTTGCTGCTCATTCCAAAATGAATGGGTTTCTTTTGCGTCCCTCTTTACTGTATTAAAAGTATACATTCTTCAAAACAGACGATATAGCTCGCATATCAAGCGATCTCGTCTACCTTGACCAACACGGAAGTTTACTTAAGCCCAGATCGCGGGTAACCAAAACTACTGTACCCGACCGAATGATTCCTCCGTGAGCGGAAATAGCCAGATAGGGGACAACTTGACCCGCTACTTTGACATTCACTTCACCAGGAGTCTCTTCGTAGATCGTCGTCACAACAGTGCCTGTTGTTCCGACTACTTGGCCAGGCCTGATACTGGAATTGGCCTGTTGTTTATACAGGACATATCCGATGAACCAAGCCAACAGAGCCATGACTACACCTGCGACAACGCCCCAAAATGAGGCCATAACCGCGTGGCAGCCATAACCCGTAGCGATGCATCCGATCGCTCCAAATCCAGTCATAAATGCAAAGATCGCGCGCGGCGACAGCAGGGAAGGCGCACTTTCGTGACCATCCGTACTGTGATCGGCGTGTCCCACATCGTGATCCCCGTGGCCTCCAAAAAGGGCGGCCGCCCCAAGGGCAATGAATCCGCAGAGCGCAATGGCTCCGAAGATCATGAACTGCATTGACGAAGTTAAAGCTTCGAAAATGCCTACTGCGAACAATGTTGTTTTCATCGTGTGAATCGGAATTTTTTTGTTGTTATGAGTTCCAAAATTTCAAAGAACCTCTCAGTTCTCTCGGAACTTCTGTTAAACATTATGCATAAATATTTTAAGTTGTCAAGGGTATACCGTCCATATAAAAAAGCCATCCGATTTTCCTGGATGGCTTGAACTTGCAAAGGCTGTTTACTCGGGAACCGAGGGCTTGAGATGCCGTTCGGCCGCTTCGCGCAATTCATCGCGATTTTCAGCCAAAATTGAGATGATTTCGATAGTTTCGGGGTTTGCCAACAAGAACAATCTGGCAAATATTTTTTCCTGCACCCCGTCATCCACAGTCTGGTTCTCTTCGTGTTCGATAAGGAAACGGAGGAGTTCCGGAACGGTAGTGATCATCCCTGCGAGCTTTTCAACCGCAAAGCACTCAAGAAAACTTTCCGATTCAGCATCATCCCGCAACTGTTCCCATTGTTCTTTGCTCCACTGAACGGAAGCAAGCGACTTTTTCACTTTTTCAGCATCTTCTGAAGAATTTTCAGCGGCTTCCATAAGTGAAATGTAATCCTGCGGTTCAGATGCAAGCAACAATGCCTGCTCAAGTGACATATCGGAAATACCGTCTATGTCACTCCGGTTGGAATACAGATCGAACCATTCCTCGAACGTAGCTTTGCAGGTTTTCAACCGAGCAAGTAGGGCCTGGATTGTTTGATGAGTATCATCGTCCAAACCCAACGAATCGTACAACTCAGCGCATTCATCGATGGTGTGAAGGCCGTCGAGACGTTTTTGCACAGCTCGTACGTGAAGGGAATCACCGTTCTCCACTTTGTCGGAGATCATTTCCCAATCATCGTCAGTGCTGGCAAGGTTGCAGACTTGACCGACAGCATGATTTTTTTGTTCACTGTTGTCGGAACTTGAGAGATAGACGTCGAGCCAGTCTTCAAGTGATTTAGCCTGTTGCGACATTTTTGCCAAGCAACGATCCCTCAATTCCTGCAGGGACGCATCTTTTTGTGACCATTCGTACAATGATTTCCAATCTGAGAAATCTTGGGCAAGCGCTTCAAGCCGCACAATGGCACGTTTGCCGAGCACGCTGTCAGAAGCAACCTGATGAATGACCTCGTTCCAATCCGCGAATGAGACTGCGATCTTTGCAATCTTTTCGGTAATTTGCCCTTCTTCGGAACTTCCGACAATGGCTGATTTGTACAATCGTACGCATTCAGCAATCGTATTCATGTTCTGAAGACGAGAGAGAAGACTACTTTGTCCGACCTGAATCGTGCTTTTTAAGGGCAGATTTTTGGCTTGAGACCCTGTTTGCCCTATTTCAGGACCCACAAAGTTAGACAAAAACTGAAAGAATTTTTTAATGAGCTTCATAATTAATCGTATTATTTGTTGTTGATCTGGATGGAAACATATAATAGATTTATATTTTTGTCAATAAAACTGATTATGTAACAAAAAACGAACAGGCCGTCTCTTTAAAAGAGAGGCTATGTAAAAAGGAGGTATTCAATGCTTAGCAAATTGATCGAGGCCATATTGGCGCGTATAATTGAAATCATGGTGCATAAACAAGAAATCTTAACCCGAAAAGAACGCGCCGCCCAAGACGCATACATCTCAACGATTGAGATCTGCGAACGCAAAACGAAGCACCCGGTCATCGCGGCTTTGATCGGCCTCGTCGGATCCGGCAAAAGTTCGGTTGCAAAAGAACTTGCCGGACATATCGGCGCAACAATTGTCGAAGGTGATGGGATTCGTATTGAACTTCGCAAGCAAAATGAAGGTTATGAGAGAGCACGGGCAATCGCGGAGAATACTGCTATCGAAATCATCAGCCGAGGCTCCAACGTAATCATTGACTCGGACTTTATCGATGCGAAAAAACGGGCCAGCCTTCGTGAGAAAGCCCGTAAAGCAGACATCCGTCTTGTTTTTATCTGCACCTATGCCGAACTTGATGTCATGATCGGCCGCGCTCTTACGGCAAGATATCAAAATCGCACGGATGATTTCTTCGGAGGAGCATCTTCAAAATGGCAAGGAAATGAGCAGAGCAAGGGGGCAACCGTGAAAATCCGCGAAATGATCCGGCGAATGCCTCTACACTATCGCTGGAAAAATATACAGGGCGGAGAATGGGTAATCAAAAATCCGCCCTGTGCAGTCCTGGCGAATATTGACACCACTAACCCTGAAGAGTGGAAACGAGAAGTCGAAAAGTGCGCGAAGAAACTTATATGGTGGGCATACTAAGCGGATATTCATTATACCGACCCCTCAAGGATCCTTTTTTTTACTATTTTATCCATCTCGCCGGGCTTTTTATTAAATACCCAGACCTTTGAGAAAGTGAATCCTACGACAAATGTGACGATAGTAGAAAGACCTACGGCTACAAGATCGTATATTCCGAGAAGGGAATTGAATACATAGAGCGTAGCCACATTGACCGAGACCGTAAGGACAATCGTTGAATAAAATTTCAGAACTTCTTCGAAGCTGACCTTGCTCGTAACCGCGAAGGTAAAACGCCTGTTCAGTATAAAACTGCATATCGTCCCAAAAAGGAATGTGACGACTTTGGCGCTTAAAATATGTTCGCTGAATACTATGCTATACCTCGTCAAAAGAAAATACATCAATACATCAACCAGAGTATTGGCTACGCCGACAAGTCCGAACTTGCCTATTTGCATATAGGTAGTATCCATATTTCCAAGATCACCGCGATATAGCCCATACAACTCCTTAAATGCTCGGATGATAACCGCAGGTTTTGCTCCTGTAGCGGTTCCATATTTGCGCGGCAAATGAGTAACAGGAACTTCCTTTATAGGAACATCCATACGCTGAAGCCGGATCAGCATTTCCGCACTTATGGTGGCGCCTCGGGTCTCCAGAGGCAATTCCGCGACACATTTTCTTTCAAATAATTTAAAAGCGCAATCGATATCTTTGACTTTGAGGCCGAATAAAATACGGTTGAGAACATTCCATCCTGCCGCATTCACCAGCCGCATGAAAGGATCCCTGCGCGGCGAACGATATCCGATGACGACTTTGTATTCGGGTATGTATTCAAGCAACTGTGATATTTCTTCAAGTTTGAACTGGAGATCGGCATCCGTGAAAAAAACCCAATCGTACTGCGCAGATTGGATGCCGGTCCACAAAGCCGCGCCGTATCCCTGATTCGTCTCATGATGCACCGCGCGAACATGCGAATGCTCGCGCGCAAGTTCATCGGCGATGATGCCGGTCATATCGGAACTTCCATCATCTACGATAATAATTTCATATGTATCCGTTATATGCCGAATAATAAGATCTGCCGATCTGACCGCTGTCGCTATATTGTCTTCCTCATTATATGCAGGAAAAAATACTGATATGGATAGCTTCTTCATGCGTTATTATTTCTGACGCAGTAAGATAGGCAACGATTACATGTCCGGCTGGGAAATGCATATATGGATAACGTGTGTAAGAAATAGGAATCCGTGACGTCTAAACACATATGCAGCATCACCTATTTGATTATTTTAATGATGTTGGATTTGTATAATGTTTCAATCAATTCGAACATGGTGTGTGAGATTCGGCATTCTTCTGTGTGCCATTTTATGTTTTGGATTGATCAATATGCCGACATCGCATGCAGCCCCTAAAAAACAAAAAATAGCCGGGGAATCCGTAGCCGTCTCTGATCAAGGATCATCCTCAATTTCTACAGATACTCCGTCTTTATTGTCTACGACATCAACTACTACGACGAATGTCTCAACCACTACAGCCACCTCATCGGTTTCAAATTCATCGTCCAGTGCAACAACTTCCACTACGAGTACCGCCACTTCTTCCACAAGCACTGCCTCCAGACCGTCAGTATCCACCGGCACACCATCTTCATCAACTCCCTCATCTCGCTCAGGCAGTGTACCGATTACTCCAGCCACTACCAGTTCGGCCGCCCCCACATCGACTCCGACACCTACAGGAGGAACTGCTTCGCGCACACCTCCTCCAAGCACCCCAAATATTCCGCTACCAAACAAATCCACAGGGTCCGGACCCGCATCCCCGGCAGTATCTCAACCGCTACCTCAGCAGGCGAATCCAACAAGCAATGGTTCTGGAGATGTCGTAGTAAGCCCGGGATTCCTGGCTGAACAGAGCAGTATAAAAGGGAACATATATGCGCAAAAGCATTTGAGTCCGCAAATAACCGCGCTACTTCTGGGATATGCGGCTCTCATGGCAATCGTTGGCACATTGTTATCGTCAAGCGGATTTCAGAAAATATTCCGGAACTGAACATCATCCGATGTAGATGTATATGAATAAATCATATAAAAAAAAACAATACCAAAGTCACCGGATACATACTCATAATGATCGCCGTTATCGTCGTGATAACGGTGGCATATCAAAATAACACTAAAAAGAATATTCCCATTGTTTTTTCCACGAAAACAATGATCGATTCCATATGGCAGCGATACAAGGATGTATATCTTGAAAAGGACACGTATCGCACCTTCGACCCCGACAGGGGAATGGTCACTACGTCCGAAGGCGAGGCATATACATTGTTGCGGTCAGTCTGGCTTGACGACCATGTCACATTCGACAAGAGCTGGCTGTGGACAAAGAACAATCTGCAAAAGAAGGGGTATCTCTTTGCATGGCTTTTCGGCAAGCGATCCGATGGCAGTTATGGCATTCTCACGGAACGGAATGGGCAAAATTCCGCCAGTGACGCCGATACCGATATTGGGCTTTCATTGGCCTTGGCGTTTGCACGCTGGCGCGATCCTCAGTATCTAGCAGCCGCAAAAAATATCATCGTTGATGTCTGGAACAATGAAGTCATTGTCATCAAAGGCAGGCCATATCTGGCGGCGGATAATGTTCAAAAAAGGTATACGAGCGACATCGTCATCAATCCTTCCTATTTTTCACCGTATGCATACCGCATTTTCGCGGCCATCGACCCTGCTCATGATTGGAAAGGATTGGTCGATACCTCATATGAAGTATTGAGACAAAGCATGCGGTCTCCATTGGAACTGGACAGCACTGCAGGTCTCCCGCCGAACTGGATTGCGATAAACAGGACCGATGCTTCGATCAGAGTCATTTCCGCGCAAGTTGCCGCGCAGAATCTGGATACGAATTTCAGCTACGATGCGCTTCGCATACCATGGAGGATAGCCCTGGATTGGTACTGGTACAAGGAACCGCGCGCAAAGGAGACTTTGGCTGCGCTCACATTCCTCGATACGGAATGGAAATCAAAGAGTGCTTTATACGCCGGCTACAAACACAACGGCGCGCCTCTGGTGACAGTGGAAACACCGGCAATGTACGGAGGAACCATAGGGACATTCATGGTGACCAATCCGACAGAAGCCAAAGAAGTGTATGAAAATAAATTGCTCTTCCTGTATAACCCCGATTCGAATTCCTGGAAAAAACAGCTCAGTTACTATGACGATAATTGGGCATGGTTCGGCATGGCCTTGTATAACAATGAATTGCCAAATTTATGGGCGACCGTTTATAAATAATCTGCATAATGCGTTTAGCGCTTAATAAATACATTTTTATGCAAAATACTACAGACCTGCGATCAGATACACAATTACAAAAGAATGAGTTTTTGGAATCGAACGTTTCAAAATCACTGCTTTCATTGAATATATTTCTTGCGGTCGTATATTTCGCAAGCATCCTCCTATTATTTCCGAAAGGAAACAGCATTCTATTCTGGGTTCTCATCGCCGGAGAAATATTCCATCTGTGGCAACTCCTTACATACATCTATACGGTATGGGATACATCATATATGCCTGCGTCGGATCCGAAATTTCAGGAGCCTGTCGACGTATTCATCACTGTTACCGGCGAACCGGTCGATATAGTAGAAGAGACTGTTCGCGCGGCATTGGCAATAGAGTATCCGACTTTTAGGATATATATCCTCAATGACGGATATGTCGCAAAAAAAGACAACTGGCGGGAAATAGAGGCGCTTGCGAAGGATCTGGGCGTCGGTTGCATTACAAGAAAAATACCCGGAGGTGCAAAAGCCGGCAATATAAACAATGCGCTCCGGGAAACACGGAGTCCCTTTGTGGCCGTGTTCGACGCCGATCATGTCCCTCATCCGGATTTCTTGAAAAAGACAATGGGCTATTTTCATGATCCGCGGATGGGATACGTGCAATCACCGCAATACTACAAAAATCAAGGTTTGAATGAAGTCACTCAAGGCGCATGGGAACAGCAGGCCTTATTCTTTGGCCCTATCTGCAAAGGAAAAAATCGTTCCAATTCCGCGACAATGTGCGGAACCAATATGGTAATCCGCCGCGAAACTCTCGCGCAAGTGGGGAATATATGCGAAGACAGCATCGCGGAAGATTTCGTCACGGGATTATTCATCCACGCAAAAAAAATGGAAATCCTGTTACGTTCCCGAAGTCCTGGCGGAAGGCCTGGCTCCGGAAGATTTTCTTTCATACTACAAACAGCAATTCCGTTGGGCGCGCGGATCGCTTGACGTGCTATTCCGATACAACTTATTGTTCAGACGCGGAATCACGATAAGGCAGCGCATCCAGTATCTGTCTTCAGTAAGTTATTTTCTCTCCGGATTGGTCGTGGTCATGAATGCGCTTATTCCCATAATTTATTTCTATTCCGGCCTGATGCCTCTCCAGATATCCACCATGAGCCTGGCAGCCATATTCCTTCCATATATATTCGTGACCGTATATGCGCTTCAAGTGTCCACGAATTTTTCATATTCGTTCAAGTCGTTGGCATTTTCCATGGCAGGGTTCAACATCCATCTAAGCGCTATTTGGGCAAATATCATAGGAGCAAAAAGCAGCTTTTCCGTCACATCCAAACGCCGTCTCAAGGGTAATTTCCTTAGTCTCGTCGTGCCCCAGATCGCATATGTTTTTGCCGTTTCCATCGGAATCGTTTTTGCCATTCTTCGGGAAGGATTCACTGCTTCCTTCATGTCCAATCTTGCGTGGGCTGTTTTGAATACCATGATATTCGCCGAATTCATCAGCGCCGCCTTGCCGCGGGAAGCAGTGCAACCGGCACAGACTCTTGAAAAGGCCGTCACAACATGATTCATTCAATTTCCATATGAAAACACGCCCATATACAACACAGGTCATACCAACCAATGGAAATGGCTTCTCTCCGAAACAGGTCTTTTGGTTCATCACCTTGCTTGTGTTAGTCGTCCTATGTGTATCTGCATCATTCTTTTCAAATCAAAGCCTCCGCCTCGACGAGGCGCAAAGCCTCTGGCAAACCAGCCACGGCCTCAAAGCAATGTTCACGATCGTTTCCGAAGACGTCCATGTTCCTCTGTATCACGTCATGCTTCATTTCTGGCAATTCCTATTTGGCTCTGATGTCTTCAGCGCGCGCATGTTGTCCCTCATTTTTTTCTATTGATGATCCCTGCCGTATATTTACTGGGAGCACGGGCATATTCCGTCCGGGCCGGCTTATTTGCCGCACTGCTTACGGCAGTTTCGCCATTTTTGAATTGGTACGGAAATGAGATCCGCATGTACAGCCTGTTTGCGCTGATGACCATCCTCAATCAATATTTCTTTACGCGGATCTTTATGGAAGAACGGCGTGCCGACGGCGATGTAAAAGGGCGAATATGGTTAGGCTACATTATCACCCTTATCCTGGGCATATTCACGCATTATTTCTTTATTTTCAACACTATTACACAAGCCATATTCTTCTTGTTCTACAGGAACATTTTCCCAAAACGTGCGTTGCGCATGTTCGCATTGGTCATGCTCCTTGTCATCGTAGTATTTTCACCCTGGCTCCACTTTGTCGCCATGCAAGGCGCCGCCGGTAACAGTCAACCTATGCTGGCGAAACCTACCTCCATCGATGTATTCAACACCTTTTCGCAATTCCTTTTCGGTTTTCAGAATGATCATACAAACACAATTCTCGTATCCCTCTGGCCTCTTCTTGTACTTCTTATATTCCTCTCACTGCGTCGCAGTCAGCATATATCCCCCAGACAATATATTTCTTCTTTAGTCTTTTTATTCCCATACTCCTAGCTTTCGCGATCAGCCTTCAAGTCAAACCCATATACCTCAGCCGTTATCTGATCCTGACCCTTCCATCCCTGTATCTTCTCATCAGCTGGGTGCTTACGACATATCCCAAGGGCCTGTCGCGGATATTGAAGGTGGCAATCGTCACCGCCATGATAGGGACGATGACGCTGGAAATCCTCAATGCAAATACGCCCGTCAAGGAAAATTATCGCGCGGCCAGCGACTATGTGAGTGCGCATGCGCAACCTCAAGACGTGATCGTTTTGTCAGCCCCGTTCACCGTGTATCCGTTTGAGTACTACTACAAGGGTTTGGCCGAAGTTCAAACACTGCCCATATGGAATCAATTTGTCGCGGGTGCAATCCCGGCGTTTTCTAAGGCTGATTTGCCCAACCAAGTAAACATACTGAAAGACGCGCACCAAAAACTATGGTTGTTATTGAGTTACGATCAAGGATATGAACAGGACATACGGATGTATTTTGATACGCATTTCGAACGCACCGACGCGCACAATTTTTCGCCTGGCCTGAACCTGTATACGTACAAGCTCCGCTATGACACTGAAGATTTCTCGAAAGTTTTACAGGATATAAATACGGGTACAACAAAACCCTTATAGCAAAAAACGCGGAGATGAAGTCTCCGCGTTTTTTGCATCTATATATGCACATCGACTACGTGCACTTATTTTTTAATACGCCGCTTTCTGTGCAAGTCCAAGTGCATACTCAGGCCACCAT
>DHWH01000037.1:17623-38856 GCA_002413065.1 Patescibacteria group bacterium UBA5187 | reverse complement strand
GAGTGCATACTCAGGCCACCATGTTCCGGCATTTGGTCCGCCGTTACATGCGCCATCTGATTCGCCGGGAGTTTTAAGCCACAAGAATGCGTCGACAAGGGAATTACCTGTATTGCTTGTCGGGCGAACACCCAATGCTCTTCCTGAAGGATTACACCACTGTCCATTATCGGGACCAAGTCCGTTACGACTAGTATCGATGATGAAGTGCTTATTGCCGATCTGTGAAGAGATCGAGCGGCCATACGAGATAAGATCATTCGTCCAATAGAAGTTGGAGACATTCAATGCAAATCCATCAGCACTGGCGACGTTAATATTTTTCAAACGCTGCGCCATCGTAGAAGCACTGACCCAATTTGAGTTTCCGGCATCTACATAGACTGAGGTATTGTTATTTGCTTTGAGTGTACGAATCGCCTGACCTAGCAATGCGTATCGTGTTGACGCATCGGAAGACGATAGACAATCAACCATTGACAAGCCATCCGGTTCGAGGACGACTACTGCTTTTCGCGAACCGATTCCATTTGCAACAGACTGAATCCAGGAATTATAGGCGTCTGCTGAAGATGCGCCTCCGGAAGAATATCCATTACAATCGCGGTTAGGAATATTATACGCGATCATAACAGGAACTTTTCCATTGTTAGCTGCCGCATCAACATAGTTTTTTACATCTGCGTATATATTTGCATTCCAACCACCAAGCCACTTGGCAACTGGCTGATCTGCAATTTTACGCATCTGCTGCGCATCCGCAGAACGTGATCCTTGCCATATATTTGCCTGATTCTGTGCCGGATTATTTGTGTCGACAAAGAATGACAGACCTGACAATGGATTACCTGACGATGGAACAGGTGTTGGGGTAGGTGCGGGAGCAGGTTGCACAGGCACTACCGGAGTCGGAATTTGAGTCGGGGGAGTCGATGCACTTGCACCTGTATATATCGAGACTGATTTGCGAGCGACCTCGATTCCTGAGGGGTTTTGAGCCACGAAGGTCAGGACGTAAGGTCCTGCACCTTTCCAATTCCAAACGGAAAGATCCACAGAAATTTCCTTATGTGCAGGATTTACTGTAACGTCATTCATTCGATTCAATTGCCCGCCATCAACTTGCCAATACATCGCATATTGCGACAACGAAAAACCATCTATGACAGCTTTGAAGGGCTGAATACCTTGAACGGTCACGCCATCGGTCGGCCACCAGATACTTTCATGCGCTATTGTTTGGACGGGATTATTTGGTTGTGTCGGTACGGGAGGATTTTGAGTAGGCGGAGTCGGGTTTACGGGTTGACTCGGAACCGTGGGCTGCACAGGCACAGGAGTCAGAGCATTCGCAGTTTTATTTGCGTTGATCGCGACTGACTTTTGCCCTATGACATTTCCCGAAGGATCCTCGGCAACGAAGTTAAGTTTATACGAACCTGTGGAGCTCCAATGCCAACCGCTCACATCGATCGTAACTTCCTTGTGAGGGTAACTTGTCGATGAGTCACTCATAGGACTGAGCTGACCGCCATCAACTTGCCAATACATCGAGTAGCCATTCGCTGGCATACCGTCGGCAAGAGCTTTCAAGGGTTGAGTGCCTGACATCGTGACACCTTCCGTCGGCCACCATACGGAGATGTTTGCTGCTGCATCCGCGTGAGACGGAGTACTTACAGCGACTAGACTAATCATAAGTGAGAGAACTAACGCGAACTTTTTTAATATGTTCATGTTTATTAATACACAAGTTGCGCATGGTGCACTTCCTGCGTATCGGCCAAGAGTGTACCAAAGGTACTTACCTTGGCAATGAAAAAACGTGGTGGAATTCAGGCATAGTGTAAATACCCCAGAATGGCCTCATCCTGCAACCGGCCACCATGGTCTAATACGCTCATATTTTTTGACATGGGAGAAGGGGAGTTGTCAAGGTGTCTCTTCCATATGATATTTAAGCAGAAGAGAGCAGATATAGTATTTAAAAACTGCTTAGCCCTCTACCAGGGGTTAAGTAAACCGAGAGCGAATTTTAAAGATAACCAGCTCAGAACAATTTGCAGGCCGCATATCTGGCAGTATTATTATAATGTATAGAAAGGCCGGATATACATTATAACGTCGCAAAAGATATATTGTGCGACGTTGTGTCGTATTCTTGATGCCGCTATTTAAGCGGCTAAAAATCCCTCCCCTTTCTTCTAAACCAGTAAATTAATTCCCGATCCTTCACACCCGATTTCCTGGCTTGATCCTAGTTTTCAAGGTTCACTGCTAACTCCTATAAGTATAAACATACAGGAATATATAGCAAGTGGATTGTCCAGCGCCGCTAGAGGCTGAATTATACGCTTGAAGAGGTCGTCTTATTTTGCTTTGAAGGAGCATATCTCTCAAGAATTCCCTTTACAGTCTTCCTATCACGGCCGAACAACTTCCCTAACGTGTTAGTGTTGTAGAGTTTTTGATCTGTCTCATATAAGGTTACGATCGCTTTATTCCGTAGCCATTCGACTTTGCCGCGACCGCCCTTGGGCTTTGGGATATCCGTACTGGTCATAGTAATGACAATTTAGCACAAAACTCCCACATTTACAAAGTTGAATCATGCCATTTGGTACGCTGGGTACGGGTTAATTATAGGCTCGGCAGGCTTTCCAGTGAATCTTAGTCCCACAAATCTTTCCACAACAGCCAAGGATTCTTCTTTGCTGAATCTGAGATACTGCATTCCGGCTCGAGGATTGTTGTCTGAGTGTCCGAGGATCAATCCTATAAACTTCAGACTCGCACCTTTTTTTACCAACTCGTGTGCGCCACCATGTCTTAATGCATGACATGATATCTCTGTAGTCACGCCGGCTTTCTCACGCGCGATCTTTAACCAACGCTCGATGCTTCGAGTATTCATTCGCTTAACTTCACCCACACTTTCGTGTGCGAATAATGCTTCATGTTGAATGAATGCCTGACGCTTTGCAACATATCTCAGTAGGAGCTGATGGTTTTCTGGCGACCACATAATCCATCGTTTCTTATAATTCTTCTTGCCGATGATCTCCGTGTAGGGATTTTGCGACACTATGTCGCAAATATTTAGGTCAACGAGCTCACTTACACGAATCATCGACTCCCACAACAATCTGATTGCTATAAGTCGCATCAGATCGCCATAGGAATTCTCATTTAGAGTGGCACACATTTTCGCTACTTCCTCCGGAGTGGCTACCGGTGTTATAGGAGCTTGGAATCTAGGATTGCGGATCAGAAAGGGATGGACCGTTGTGATTCGAAGCGCCTCCTGCCACTTGTAGAAGTTCTTAATCACGTTGTTGTGGTTCGCAATGTTTCCATCATTGTACTTTAGTTTCAGTGACGCTCGGAATTGCGAGATGTCCTCGAGAGTTATCTCAAGAGTATCTTTGTTGCCCACACTTGCGTAGAAATGCTCTAGGAATGGTCGGTAGACTTTTTGGGCTGTCCTTGTCTCCGTTCCTTTCCAGTGCAAATATTTTTCAATTGCATCTCGAAGTAACATAAGATTTTATTTTGGTTAATTGACCAAGTCTTCGTTTAGGTCGGAGGCGTGTGATTGCTTTCCGAGAGCAACAACCGCATAACCCCACAATTCAAAGAACGAAAGAAGGCTTGATCTGGATCAATACCTTTTGTGGGCTTCCCTCGACGGGACAAGAGGCCATACTGGTTAATAATATTTGTGCCTTACTTCCCTCCCCTGACGTTGGCACGTACTCAGTAGAGTTCAGTACTAGGATTATACTCCCACATATTTATTATTGCAAACGTATGTAAATGAAGGACTATTGTGGATAACTCCCACATTTTATTTCCAACATAGATTAGGTTTCTCACCTATGGTTTTTTCGAGATATGCTTCAGCTTCAGGCATGCCGCCAATCTCATCGATCAGTCCATCCTCTTTTGCTTTCACACCTAGCACTGTTGATCCGTCTGCTAACGCTTGGACTTTCTCAATCGGGATATTTCTATTTTTTGAAATAGCGCTAACAAAGTTTCCGTAAACAATTTTTAGATCTCTCATGATCAAATATTTATCAGCTTGCGTGAATGGTTTGTTAGGATTTCCTATATCTTTAAATTGTCCACTGGTTAGTGGTATGTACTGGTAGCCGTCTTTTTTATTTTTTGCTGTGCCGTCCAAGTAAGAGCTCGTCACTCCGATACTTCCGATATCAGAGTTATCAGAAGCAAATATCTTTCCTGCACCACTCGCTGCCCAGTAAGCGGCTGAAGCGCCTGTTTGTCTTATGACTGCAACAGTTGGCTTGCTACTATTTTTTAGCGAGTTTGCGATTTCTTCTCCGGCTACAGGAAGTCCTCCACCAGAATCAATTTCAATAAGAACGGCTTTGATTTTTTCGTCATCGTTTGCTTGCTTAACAGCCCATGTGACAGCTTCACTTGCAGTAACATCGTAATTAAAAAGCGGATCACTGTCAGCATGATTCGGAACATATGTAAGTATCATCCCGTGCAAGTTGATACCGACAACGTTACAGTTTTCATCCGTTGTAGAAGATAAATCCGTCGTGTCACTTAGAGTAGAATCTTCTGTGGAGGTTTTATCAAAAAAATGAAATGATCCAAGAAGTTGAAATACAAAGAAGAATACAACGGCGCAAAGTACGAGCTGTACCGCGCTTTTAAATAGACCGCCAATGCGAGTGTTGAACATCCACTTGAAAAATACCTTTACTCGTTTGGTTACCCTATCAACAAATTCTAAAGCTTTTCGTTCTGAATGATCCATAGATGTAGCCATTCTATCAGCTTTACATAACTTCAGCGAGTTCAGCTGCTTCGTCTTCATCAAGACCCTCGTCATCCATGAGCTCCTTTACCTTTTCCGCAGTCTCAATATCCACTCCTTGATTTTGAGCTATTTCTGCAATCTCTATAATTTCTTCTGGATCTTTGTCTTCAAGCATATATTTTAATAAAGGTCAGGATTATTTTTAACTATGTCTTGGAATGCTTTTCTATAATTACAAAAATCACAATCAGATGCTGATTTAGGAATTTTACCATCAAGAGACTTTTTAATTTCTAGTAGGGTATTTTCAACCCAAGAATCATCTCCTGTATATGGTAGCAAATCGATATCGAAATCTAATTTAGCGTCGAACGATTCACGATCTGTTTTTCCGTTGCAATAAACAAAATATCCGGTATTTGAAACCTTTAATCCTACCTGTCGTAATAACCATTGGTACATTTCCATTTGTCGCTTGTATCCAATCTGCCATTCAGCATCCAGATTTACTTTCGTTGTTTTGCTCGTTGACTTGTAATCAACTACAACTACCTCCCCTTCCCCATCAACCCAGAGGTCATCTACCGCCCCTGTCATAATGAAATTTGTAGGCTTGTGGTGATACTG
Organism: Patescibacteria group bacterium UBA5187; assembly: GCA_002413065.1. Classification (GTDB taxonomy): domain Bacteria; phylum Patescibacteriota; class Minisyncoccia; order Phycocordibacterales; family PALSA-1337; genus C7867-002. The sequence continues at coordinate 33,431 of DHWH01000037.1, read as the reverse complement.
GACCCCTTTGAAGTTCTCACGCCATTCATTCATCATTTCATGCTGTAAAGGGACCATATCGAGCCCGTACGCCTTCATAAGAGGGTGTGGAGTCTTCCCTACTCGATGTATGTCGAATTCTTTCTTCAGGAGGCTATCTACAGCTGAATTCAGGGCAAACGGGAAGCCTGGGGGCTGTCCAACACCCAGTCTACGATCCATATAAAAACACTTAGGGCATTTCATGAAAAGTTCGATTTTTGATCGAGACAATTTGAAAGGCTCAGTACTTGTTGGACTATAGAGGTTGCGTGTTCGATTTGGATTGTAGTATTCAGACATATAATTATTTTAATTTCCCCAATTTAGGAGTTTCTGATTTTGGCGCAAAAACATCCGGGCATTTAATCTCAGAAATCTTTATGTGAAGAGGCATCGGGAAATCTGTTCCGACGATAAGGGCTTCTCCTTTACCGAGAGATGGAAGAAACTTTAGCAAATATTTTGATGCTTCAGGGGAAGCTCTTTCTATAGCTTCCCTGTCATACCCGTTAATTAGTCTATGTGCAATTAGAGTTCCCATCTGGCTCAGAACGTCATCAGGAACATCTCGAGGTCGTTGAGTTGAGAGACATAGAAATAAACCGTACTTTCGACACTCTTTAGCTATACTCGCAAAAGAACTTAGTTCTATTTCAAAAAAATCATCTTTAATTTTTTTATTGAGAAATTGATGGGCTTCATCCAAAAATACGATAGTTGGTTTGTTTTTAAATGTGTCCTTTCTTGCCAAATTCAAGAGGTATCTTCCAATACAGTCAATGAGAATTTCTCGCATTTTCTCTTCGAATGCCACTTCCGATAAATTTATATTTAAAATTGTTTGAGTGTTATCGGCAAGAAATGCATTTATAACATCAACAATATTTTTGTTCGACGGAATAGCCTTTTTAAAGTTGAATATTTTTTCAGAGATGGGTCTATTAATTTTTGTACTTATTCTTGAAACTAAACTGGAGACATAATCTTTTTCTTTTGCATTTTGGTCTCCAAATGTACCGATAGTAAATCCGCTTTCGTAAATACATTCTTCTACAATTTGTTGAGGTAGAAAGCTAATATCAAAATCTACACCTTCGTTATCAATTTCATGAATATGTTCGAGCATCAAAGCTTTGAAATTTGCCTTTGATTTTTTTGCTTTTACAACAAGAGGAGAATCACTAGAAACTGAATAATCTGTCAGCTTAGACATTTCACCTTTTTTGGTAACAAGAGCAGATAATCTTAAGCTCCACAGAGCTTCTTGGATCTTAGGTGCTTGTGATTGTCCCGTCGCCCTAAAGAGCATTACAAAGTCTTCAAAATTTAGTTTCTCATAAGGAAAATATACTTGTTCGTCTACATCACTTTCTGTAAAAATAGCATTCTTAACGCCCACACCTTTTATGTTTGCAAATTCTCCTGTGGCATCAAGCAGTATGATCTTTGAATTATCCACCTGACTTAGACCCTCTATTATTTTTCCTATTGAATAGCTTTTTCCACTACCGGTAGTTCCAACAATCGCTGAATGCCTTGAAAATAATGCGTTTGAAGAGAGACCTATTGGCTCTTGGTGTGTCTCCCCTATCACTTCACAGAAATCTTTAAGTAAATCATCGTGAGTTGTTGAATCATCAGAAAGATGCTCAAAAAAGAATTTCAGAGTTTGCTCTGAGCAAAGAAAAACCTTCGCGCCTATCGAGGGGTACATTTTGTAACCCTTATCAATTTTTGATGGGTTACATATATCAAAGACGCACTGGATTTCAATAAAGCCAGTCGGGTGAAGTTCCGCTCCTTGCGATAGTGTTTTTTCAGGTAGTCCGAATCTTTCTTTTTCAGGAAGTGCAATTTCTACTATTCTTCCAAGAAATCCAAATCCGTCACCTTCAATAATCACATAGTTTCTTACCAATCCCCCAGTTAGAAAACTTCCATTATAATAAAAGCCTTTTAGAAGCGTTGAATTAGGAAAATGTACTCTTGTTAGTTCTGCGGAAACTTTAGACACATATCCTATGAATTTTTCAGGATCAAAGTATGGAATCATTGTCGTCTGTGTCTAGGATATCTTCCGGTTCGACGAATACCGGATCATTGATTCCAATAAGTGGATTTTTCCTATCTTCCTCGTTAGGAATTGATGGCATATTTTTTGCAAATGCATCAAAATCGCTAGAAATAAACATCAGGTTGCGAAGTCCTTTTTCGAGTATCAATTTTTGAAATTCATCAAACTTTCCCTCTTGAGCTGCTGTTGGAGAAATCACAAATACCTGAAGATTCAGGTTCGCTATAACGGCCTCTTTTACTATCCTATTTATATGCTCATCTCCAAAACCATAGCCAATGATGAACAGTACGGTATTCGTCTTTCTCAATGCACTTTGGAATCTTGAGACTAGCTCAAAAAACGGCATCTGATAGCTTTCTTTGAATTTGTCCTTATGTGGAAATATCATGATGGAATCCTTCTCATCCTCATTCCGCCTCTGTATTTTTTCGCCCTTTAAATACCAGTTTGTTGATCCATGCAATTTATAGAGATGGAATAGTTTTGAGTAAAAATTGTCTTCAGTGTGAATTCTAGTTTTTTCTCTGTGAACGATATCTAGATCGAATGTGATTTGAGAAAACGTGTTGTCATGAGAAAAATTGAACCCATCGACAACCACAGCTTCCACCTCGTTTGCAGCCTGCTCAGTCAGGGTATCGTAATTAAGAGTAAATATTTTTACTCTCGAATGCGATTGCTTCCTGAGAAATATGTTTCTTAAGAATTTTGGATGCGGAAACTTTGAGCTTAAGGTCAGTTTGCATTTCTCTTTGATAAATCCCTTTATATACGAAATCTGTCCGTCAATTGCAGTTACTTCAGTTACTTTATTATTTAAATGAAAATGTGATGCCTCTGATTCAAGTCGTGAAAGTAGCTCCTCGAGATTTTTGTTCGCAGCTGTTATGAAAGCCTCATTTATTTTTTTAAATTCAGCATTGTCCTTTATTTCTTCCCACAAGTCTGCCATTGATTTACCTGATCCTGTTTCTGCTTTCCCGTCTTTATCTTTAATTAAAGATGACCCTGCCCCCATCAAAAAGCATAGATTATCTGATGAAAAAATAGCCCTTTGGATTTGCGAGTTTATGTTTTTGTAGAGCACTGTTGGCACATCGACACCAGTACCAACATAGCCAGAATCATCATTAAAGATCTCCCTGTCCTTAGAGTAAAATATCCTTCGTCTTGCTTTGACGGTTGGAGTTTCAACTGTATTTGATTCTGCCTTTTTCTTTGCCATATATTTTAATCGAATAAATTACTTTCCTTTTGGATTTTGGATCGTAATTTTGCGAATTCAAGCATGTCGACTACAGATGCATTTTTTGCCTTCCAGTCTTTGAAGAAGGCGTCACCAATAAGCACATACTCCCATTCCGCATTGCTACGCATCTCAGGTGGGAGTGCATTTACTCGAGTGATCCAATTAACGGCCGATACCTGCTTCTTTTGCACGTTTGGATGGCTGATCTGATCCTGTGCCTTGGTTTCAACAATGTAAATCTTTCCGTTGTTTGCTCGCACTAAGAAGTCAGGATAATAGAATGCCATCAATCCATCTTCTTTGAGATATCGAAAACGGACGAAATAATGCCTATCGACGAGTAATTTTACGAATGCTTCGACAGTGTTATCGGTATCAGCGTATTCCATAAAATCCTTTTCAAACTGACCCTTATTTGATGGATATCCTGTGCGTTCGTAGATTGTTTTCACCGCAGGGATTGAGTAATTTTCGCGCATGCGAAGCTTGTCTACTTCAGATATGTTTCGATTGATCACTTGCGGCTCGCTGACTGTCTCAGTTTCCTGCATCTTTAGGATCGCGCGTGAAAGTTCTGCAATGACATGATTTGTTACCACGTCGATCATAAGTACACGCCAGTTCTCATCTTCAAAAGGATCAACATCTTGATTGAATAGTTTGTGACGAATATATTCATCAGTAAGTCCTGCAAGTTCAGGGAGTTTGATCTGAAGTGCTGGATATTTTGTTTGAGCTTTCAAATGTCGGCCGGAAACAGGTTCATGTAAAAGTGAAGAGACACGATTCACCAGTCGTGAGACAAATTCGTTATAGCTTGTGGCAGTCATTATTCCCCCTCCGATGCTGTAGTCACCAAAACGAGTACCCTTTGTCATTTCTTGAGAGATGAATTGCTCGCCCTTTGGGACCATCTTTTTCATGTTCGCAAATGGCATCAAGGTGAAAGCCCCCAGTTTTTCAATACTTAATTTTGAATCTTTTATGATTTCTTCAGCTTCGCTCACGATCACAGGAAAGGCAAAATCATATTTAGCAAAGTCTGCCTTAAGTCCAACTGATATTATGTCACCTGTTACGTCAGTGCCGCCATCAATGTCGTTATCGTCAGTACCTGCAAGTCCGTCCTGCATCAGCTCCTCATAGAACCCGACGAATGCAGGGTGTTCGATAATACTGAGTATGTCGAAATAGTTTTGTGGACTGGCTTTCTCTACAAGTAATCGTTTTCTGTTCTCTGCCTTGATATCGGCAAATTCAGGCTCACGCCACATCTGACGGAGTCCTCGTCCGATAGTCTGTTCAAGCAAAATAGGAGCTTGAGACGATCGAAGTGGCACAATAACGCAGATATTGTTTACATCGAATCCCTCTCGAAGCATCAAAACTGAAATAACAATTTTAGGTGATTTGTGATTGTCGAGACGGAAGAGTTTCTTTTTTATTTCGATCCATTCATCCTTGCCAACGTCACCCATTTTGTTTGAGTGGATCTCAAGAACATCGTCTTGGTTGAGTCCTTCGCTCATAAAAAACTCAGTTACAAAAGGAACAACCTTTGTGTCCTCGCACACGATCATCATTTTTGGGTATTTATTTTTTTCTTCAGAAATCTTCTCGAATTGGGTTTCAAGAATACGAAGCTTTTTGAGACCTGCTCGAAGCATCACACGCTGACCTTCGGAGAGACCAATAACTTTATTGCTTTCATCACGGACTGCCTTGAAATCGAGATCCATCGCAGCGAGCTCCTTTCGCTTATCAAGAACAAGTGTTTTCACAAGACCTTTCTGGATCGCTGTTTTAAGATCAAAATCAACGATTATGTGTGGAAAATACACCTTTGTCTTTCCTACCTGATTGAAAGGTGTGGCTGAAAAGTCGATTTGAATAAACCCTTCACCTTTTGGCTCTGCAATTGCGGTGAGTGATTTCTGCCACTCTACTTCAGTCGCCTCACCTGCTTTTTTCATCTCATGAATATGGTGAGCTTCATCGTTGAAGGTCACTAGATTCGGAAGACTCTTTAGGTACTCTAGCTCCTTTCCCCTACCATATTGATTATCGAGAACATTAAGACTATTTCCAGCAGACGTTCCTGGTCGTACTGGTAAAACTGAGCGTACGACTTGAGTTGGGTCAAGATCACCAGGTGAGTCAACCTCTTCTTCCGTCTCCTCTTCAACGCCTGCCAAGAGATGCCAGTTCGTAATAGCGACAAGTCCGTCGCCGACTACTTTTGTGCCAATTTCTTCTTTTTTTACCACTGATGATTTCAAAAAACCAAATATTTCATCACGATATGATTCAGGAATAAAAAGTTCTTGCATTTTAAACATATCGGATTTTTCAAAATCACGACCTTCGCCATCTTCTCTTTCTTTACCTACAAAAGCATCAAGTAGTCGTTCGTACACAATGAGTCCTGGTGCAACCACAAGAAAGTTTTTACTGTAGTTTCCTTTCTCGTGTTTTGCATTAAGATACTGCCAAATAAGGAGAGCTTGCAAGACGAATGTCTTGCCCGTACCAGTTGCCATTTTTATGGCGTATTTTGGATGTGAATACTTTGACTTTGAAAGTTCAGCAAGACTGCCATCACCCTCAAGAAGTAGGTCAGGGGAGAAGTGTTGATATGCCTCGAAGATATTTTTTGACTTTATAACTTCGTGAATATAGATCGCATTTAGAATTGCCTGTTTTTGCCCCACATGAAAATTGATCTGGCGAAGGTCATTATATCCATCAGCAAACCAATACTCGAGAAGTGCTTTAGTGGTGGGCGTTACTTTTTCTAGAAACTCACCAGAATCCCATGCGTTATTCGCCTGGTTCGTGATGTCTTTTGCGAATTGTAATGAGTTTCTTGCCATGGCATTATATTTCTTTTATAACCTCGCTCTCCCAACCAAAGACATCAACCGCCTTTACGCAAATTCTTCGTTTGCCATTTTTCTTTGGAACTTTAATAGAAGTTTTATGAACCACACGAAGAGCATCTTTGTCATTTTCAGTATTTTGTCGGTAATCCTGCCAAATACTGCGAAATATTTCCCCATCAAAATCAGGGTCAATACTCCAGTATTCAATAAGATCAAGCGGACTCGTTGCAATAACTTGCTGAAGTTTCTCTTTACTTTTTTCATCGAGCGGAAGCGCGTCCGGTGATAGGAGCATGTAGTTGTCTAGCTCAATAGTAATTTCATCCTCTAACCCATCAATTGATTTCACCACTGGTGGTTTGATTGTAAGATATTGGAGTGTTGAGAATCGAACCTTGCCAGACTTCACTAGCTTTTCATAGTTAGCTTTACTTGAAAGTTTATCAAGGAGATCTGGCGGAATGACGAGTACCTCCAAGCTATCATCTTTTAAATTGTCGATAATTTGACCGATATCAGAAACGAAGTTCCATGCAAGTACTGTTACTTTATTCCATCCTCCAAGATGGGAGTCACGAAGTTGTTGTGCTTTTTGTAATGTTGAAAGACCACAGAGCTTACTTGGTGAATCAACTAGTACAAGATTTTTACTTTGCGGAATATATCCAAGATTTTTGTTTGGATTATCCTCTATTGGAAACGGGACCGCACCGTATAGACCAAGAATTACTTGGGCAAGATCTCCAATTCTATATTTAGCTCCCATTGTTGACTGAAGTTGTTCTCGTTGATAGTCACCAATTGACTGATACAAGAACGGTTTTGCTTCATGATCAATAAACCGTTTACGCATTACCATCGCAGCAGGCTTCCCTATATCAGAAATGATCCATTTGCGACCAAATTTTTCTGCTGTAGCAGCAGTTGTTCCTGAGCCTCCAAAGAAATCAGCCACAATAGAATTTTCGTTTGAAGCATGTTCCATAATACGCTGAATCAAAGCTTCCGGCTTTTGCGTATCATAATTAACAATTTCTGAATGTCCTTTTTGACTTGGTTTATATGCACGAGGGTCAGCATATACTTGTTTTATATCACTCCAAACAGTTGAAACAGGGACGCCCTTGCTCTCATCTAGATATTGCTTTTCCCAGTTTATATCTCCTTTCTCATCACGCCCACGCATTCGTCTTTGATAACGACGACCATCATCATCTGTGAATTTAAACCAATCATCTATGTATTTTTGAGTATAAGGTAAATGAATTTTATTCTGAATTCTATCTTCATAGTTTTTCGAGTAGTGAAGTATGTATTCGTGAATTTTCACAAATTTCGCTCCAGCCGCTCTACCACCTGATGGTGATCCGTATGCCCATATGATTTCTTCAACAAAATTTCCCTTACCAAATATTTCATCAAGGATGATTTTTACATAATGAGAAGTCTGCATTCCTATGTGAATGAATATATTTCCCTTTTCCGAGAGTAATTCTTTCATCAAAGCTAACCTCGGGTACATGTACTTCAAATAAGCTGCTGTGCCAGAGACTTTTTCACCATTTATTTCACTACTCCATGTGTCGGCATATGCGAACTGTTCCACGACTGTAGGTCGTTGCTCGAGCTCTGCGCCCGGTATTTCTATTTTTGTTCGATAGTCTGCTTTTGAATCAAAAGGAGGGTCAATGTAAATCAAATCAATCTTCCCACGCATACTTGCAAGACCTGAATCAGAGTCTCCTGCAAGGAGGGCTTGAATCAGAAGGAGGTTGTCTCCGTAGACAAGACGGTTTTTCCATGTTTCTTCAGTCAGGTCTTGTTTTGCGACATCAAGTTGACCAAGTTTTTTTAGTTGGTCAAAAAGATCACGGTAATTTGAATCCTTAGAAGGGATAACTAGCTCATTGGTTTGCAATGAGAGACGTGTGTTATCAGAAAGGCCTTCGAGAATACGGTTTACTTCTCGTCGACCCTCTGACACAACTTTTGGCAGCTGGTCGATAAGTGACATGAAGTGAGTTTACCACAAAACTCCCACATAATAAAGTGTTTTTATTTTGTTTGTGTTATAATGCTCCACATGCGTACTTACGCCTACATTGATGCGTCAAATCTTTTTTATGGAGGTAAAAAGTCCCTCGGCTGGAGTGTTGATTTTGAAAAGCTTTTTAAATATTTACAGGACCGCTTTGAAGTCTCGAACGTTTTCTATTTTGGCGGTGTTGAAATCCACAAGTTCCCTTTTGACTATCTTACCAACGATACAGTTTCTTTAAAGAACCTCGAAAATTACCTTGTTGACTACACTGAGAAAAATAAAAAAGATTTGACCAGTGCGATGCTCGTACTCCTTGATCGCCATTTGAAACAAGTGCGTTTCTACCAGAAACTTGAGAGATTTGGTTTCCAACTTATCCTGAAGCCGGTGAAAATGTACGAGGACGAAGAAGGTAATCAAAAGCGTAAGGCAAACTGCGATGTTGAAATGGCGTTTTATATGATGCGAGACAAAAATGCTTTTGAGCGCGTTGTCATTCTTTCAGGTGATGGAGACTTCCTTCCTGTTCTGAAGCATCTTCGTGAAGTTGCTAAAAAAGAAGTGTTGGTACTTTCTCGCGGACCGAGAACAGCAAAAGAAATCAAACGATTTGCCGGAGACAAATTCATGGATCTCACCAACAATAATCTACGAGAGAAACTTGAGAGAGTAGACCTATAAAAGCGAAAGGCACCCATTTAGGATGCCTTTCAGGTCTGTTGCTACTAGTATAGCAGGTACATATTCCCTGTCAATAGTTATCCACAGTGCCCTATTTACCGGCAAAAGGCTGAGTATTATCGCCCTTATTTGAGAAGTAGAATGAAGAAGCTGCTATCGCTAGAATCATAAATTGATCTACTGGGAGCTTGCCCATAACAAAGCCTGCACATGCCGTAATGGTGAGCAGAACAAAGACAAGTTTCGATGCTGATTGATATATTTGCATACGTTTAAAGTTGATTAAGAAGACTGATAATTTGTGACTTGATTCCCTCTTTACTTACTGACGGGACCGGAAAGAGTCGCTTGAGAAGTTCTGTGCGAACAATCTCAGGCTTTTCTTTGTAGTCAGCAATGTCTCCGTGGATGATGATATTTTTCTCATCAAGCACAAATGCCGTATCAGGATTGTTTACGAAAGACTTCACGAGTTCAGTGAGCTGTTGATACTGCCACTCAGTGATGTCGTTCTCATTCGGTTCGACCACGCCATCCTGATCCACGTCATATCCGGCCGCGAGCTCAATGCCGATTGCATACTGATTCGGATTTACCCACGAGCCGTCTAAATTCTTTTTCATCACTCGCTTTGCACGATCGTTTGGGTTACTGATCACGCCTGCATGCCATGCGATGTCAGTAACTTTCACAAGCTGGGTGATCTCTCCTTGATTCCGTCCAATCACATAGTGAGCTGAGGATCTGTTTGGACGGTTTGAGTTCATGAGCCAACTTACCGCTCCGTTATACGCACCGAGAGTGAAATGAAGGACAATAACACCCTTCTTTGTGGGACCGACAGCATAGTTTGGTGTCTGTTGAAATGGAATATTCATAAATTTATTTGATTATTAAGTTAATAATTCCGGTGATCAGACCGGCGATTGATGCTGAGCTGACAATCCAGAAGAATTTCATGATCCACTCCTGGTTTGTCTTCACAACAGCAAGATCCTCTTGAATATGGCTCAAGTGGTTGTCTTTGATTTCTCTGATTTGATCTTCGATTTTTTCAATTCTCTTTTCCATAATGTTGGTACTGAAGGACGTTTGCTTTGAATTATTTTCTATGGCTACATACATGCATGTACTATGTTTTGACCTGCATCCTGCTTTTCGTTTTTATATTCATCGGCGGTGCATACCTAGGATTGGTCGGCATTGTTGTAGGAGCTATTTTGGCTTTCATTGTGGTGGCTGGTTTAGCTGTTCTTTTGGCGTACTTAGGAATTGGTTGATCGCTTTCGTACCCTGCGAGTTTAAGATCTGCACCCAGTACTTCGCCGCAGTAAGACTGCCTATCTCAGTGAGCTTCTCAGCCAGTTTCGCTTTTTGAACGGCTTGGAGCGTGTTGTACCAAGTGCTATTCAAAAGTGAGGTAATTCCTACAGCTACGCTTCCACCAGTAAGTGATCCGACGACTGTACCAGCGGGACCGCCGATAAATGTGCCAGCAGTGCCTCCAGCTGTCGCACCGCTACTTCCCACGACCGTGTTGAACCATGAGATGAGTGGACGAGCTTCTCTGCGCTTTGCAGTCTCATCGAGAATGTCGAAGAGTCTTGAATTCAAGGTGTAGGCTTTGTTGATCTTCTCGTAGTCAGGATTATTTGTGTTGAGAAGATTTCTGATTGCACCATCGACCTTTCGTACCTGCGAGAGCATGCCGTTGTCGTCGACGGTCTTTAGGCTCTTTCGAGTCTCATAGACAACGTCGCCGTAATCCTGGGCAAGCTCACGAAGATCCTGCTGATAGGCTTGAGTCGGCTGATTGTATAGATGCAAGGCTTCGATATCGTCACGGAGCTTCTTGAGTTGATTGATTCTCGATGAATTAACCGAGATTGGCTTTTGCGGTATCGCTTCAGCGACAGCTTGCTTGAGTGTTCGGCCGTACTCATCAAGACTATCCATTTTTGAGAGATCAAGGTTGTCGATAAGATCTCCAACGTCATTGATTCCGTTATGGCGGAGTTGGTCAACGATATTTTTCTTTGAGTCAGCAATGATTGCTTGTATTCCGCCGGCTTTTGAAACTTGATCAGCCATTTCAGGATCATTAAGTATTTGCGCAGCAGTTTTTAGGTGATTATCGATCGTGGTTTGGATAGCACTCGTCTTTTCCGTAAATGCTCGGCCACCTTGGGAGTAGTTCCCTATCTCATCATCAATTTTGTTTAGCAATCCGTCTGTCTCTACAGTTCCTTGAAGCTCTCCGAGTTTTGCGTACTCATCATTTGAGAGTTTTATTCCGCTCTCTGCTTTTTTAATAAGTTGCTTCTTTGTACCCCACGTCTTTTCATCAAGCAGATCAGGAATGATCTTGTCAGCCTGTTCTTTGTACTTTTCTTTTGTTGCATTGAGACCGCGCTTATAACTGTCTACCGCTTCTTTTTTCAAAGTGTCAGGGCTGACGTTACGCATATTCGCAAGTCCGGACAGAGTTCCGCCGATCACGCCGGATACTCCCGCGCTAGTGACTGACTTCTTTATGATTGTGGGGATATCGTCGTTGGCCTGCATTGAAGATGCAGCGCCGTAACCTGCGCCAAGCGGCACTGCTGTCTTTGCTCCGTCGAGGAATCCTTTGCCGAATGCTGCGAGTTTTGAAGTAGCTGTCGGTACTGTCTTTTCAAAGACAGTAGAAGCACCTTCGGGAAGTGCCTTTGCAAGCACACCACTCATTTTTCCTGATACGAGCAACTTGCCGGTCTGCGCTCCCTTTGCCGCCTCTCCATAAGTACCGAAGGATGCGATATCGGTTGCTACACCAAGTCCTTCTCCAAAAACTTGTTTAGCGCTTTTGTTTACGCTGGCATTGGTTTCATTTATATCAATAGCAGGCTTACTCATCTGCTCCTGCAAATCCTTAATCGCGCTGTCGAGATGAGAAGTATCCTTTCCTTCAGTTTTTGATTTCTTTCTTTGCGCCAATAAGCTATCCATCATTGCATGTTGATTTGTAGCGATCTGTTCATTCTGTTTATTCGTCCACGCTGCGCTTCCAGGCACAAAAGAAGGCAGAGCATCTGCGATGCTTTTGCCGAATCCTAGCTCACTTGAAATAAGCGCCTTACCGACCGTCTTCAATACTCCATCTTTTTTCGGAGCCTCCGGAACTGGCGCAGCTGATTGCGTAGGCAAAGTGTCGAGCCATTCTTGAATCTGCTCGTGGCTTGCTCCCTGCTGCTCGAGCGAATCGATATTATCTTGTATTTGTACGCGTGTAAGCATGGCTATTGTTTAATATTGAAAGTCTGTCCGTTCTTACTTGTGAAGGATGAGGATGTCCCTGCCGGTGCTGATCCGACTCCGAGTTCTGATTTAATTGCTGCCGCTTTTGCATTCAGACCCGTATAAATAGGCTCGAAGCGCGAGACATCTCTTTGTCCGGCAGCAAGAGAATTGAGAGGATTTGCAAGTGATCGAGTAGCAATATCGAGAGTCATTGCCATCACGGCCTTGTTCACGTCACTTGTATTCTTGAGGTTCGCTATGGTGCGTGAGTAGTTGTCGATATCGTTATCAGTAAGCACACCCACTTCTCCGTACACTCCACGGGCAAGTTTTGGCACGATGGCGGTAACTGCCGCTTTCATTTCCTGCGCCTTGGTGTCGTATGGGTTATTGCTCTTAATGATTCCGACGATCGGACCTGTATCCACGCTATCGATGAGACTCGTGAGTGTTTCGGCCTGGCCGACGATAGTTTGGATGTCGGTAATAGGTTTAAGTTCGCCTTGAGTAACTACACGGCCACCTTTAGATTTTTGAATTGCATCAAGTGTGTAATTTGGATCACTGTATCCGAGAGTAGTGCCAGGAGTTCCTGTCGTACCAGGTGCATATGTTTTTGCGCGAGATGCAATAAGTTTTGCCGTGCCAGTTGCAGGATCGTAAACATACCGAGCGTCACCCTCGTTGAGACTAAATTGATTTGCATCAGTTTTTGCTTTGTCGAGGTCGACTTGAGCTTTTTGAGTAGCCATATCATCGGTACTTTTTTGTGTCTTTGCATCGTTATAAAGGGAGACGAGCTGATCCTTGCTAAATCCATATTGATCTTGGAGCTTCGCAAAGTCTGAATCGTTAAGCTGAGTAGGATCAACGCCAAGTGCGAGCATATTTTTAATGAACGCCGTGACCTGATCTCTTTTCTGCTTGCCTTGGGTATCCAAAAACTCGAAGTATTTATCAATACCTTGTTGAAGAGCTGTTCGCTTGGCAGCGATTTCGTCAGTGGCATCTTTGTTTGCCGCACCCATGAGTGATGCAATTTTATTATTCGCATCGTCTCGGTAGGTTTGTTCTTCTTGATTGTTGTAGTTTTCTGTTGTCTGGAATTCTCCCTCTCCTGTAGCGCTACCAATTCTGCCGCCGGCTGCTGCAAGGGCGTAACTTTGCCCTTGGCGGTTCTTGGCGGTCGTACCCCTGAAGTTTGCTATTTGATCGGTTACAGCGGCGTTTATAGCGTCTATTTGGCCCTGAATACGAGCTCTGGTGGCTGATCTAATCGCATCCTCGTTTATCGTCGATGTCGCTGCGGACTTGTAGTTCTGGCCGATCTGAGTAGCTGTCGGATCTTCGACATAAGTTGGTACAGTCACTTTCGCAACTTGAGCGATTGTCTGCTTTTGAGGAGTTGCTGCAGGCGGTGGCACGACAGGCGCACTATCCCCCACGTTCAAAGTACGGCCGGCCTGAATTTTATTCGGGTCTGTTATCGATGGATTAAGACGCATCAATTCTTGAATGCTCTTTCCTGACTGTGATGCAATCCCGCTTAGGGTATCGCCGTATTTTATCGTGTACGATGCCATTTTTTTAATCAGTAATTAGATACATATGATCGATCTGTGCAGTGCGAATTACGCTGTCATTGCTTTTCATCTTCAATCCGAATTCTTCCTTGTATATCGGAAGGTCTACTGTCATTTTCTGCATGAAGCCAAGATCTGTTTTTGTGAAGGTTCCAACCAGATCGTCGCCGTTGTACAAATCAAAGCTGAATGGTTTGTCGCTCATGATTGCAAACTGTCCGTTCATGTTGTTGTCCGTAGTGACAAAAAACATATTGCCGTTGCAGTTCACTGGATCAGCCATTTGAGGCATGTTGTCGTAATACTGGCGTTTATACATTTGCTGATCACCTGTATTTTCATTCCATCCGAAGCCCTTGTATGGCATCTGAGGAATGTTGAATGTCGTACCTGAAAGCGTTACCCTCGCACCTGTGATGCGAGTGCTTTCAAATCGGTAAAGATAGAAGCTTGTGTTATCGATTGGTTTTACATACATCATTTGTCCCCACCAACCAGAGGGCAGATAGCTGCTACCCGCCATCGTGGTGTTAGTTCCAGACACTGTAAGAAGACCCATCTTCACGCGATCACGTCCCTGGTATTGGATCTGACCCCAATGACTCCAGAAAGCGAAAGTATCCGTAGTGATTTGATAGAGGAAAATATATCGATACGAGAAGTTGGTATCCCAACTGATCTGGACACCGGCTTGCACAGTGATGGTGCTTCCAGATGTAGTAACAACAGCTGAATACCATCCACCAGAGCCGATGTATGCAATCTGGCATTTGTCAGTGCCGTTTGGCGCGAAGTGAGGCTTTGATGTTGAAGCTATGCTTGCAAGTGATCCGTACGACGGAACAGTTCCTGAAACAGAAACGCAGTAGAGGTTGACGTTTGCGCCGTTCTCGAATGCGAGGATAGCTTTGTCAGTTCCGACTTTCACGAGCTGTTTGTAGCTCGGTGCAACAGCCACAACTTGGACCGGCGTGTTGAGTGCAATACCAGTACCTGAAATCGTAACGACTGCAGTGTTGATATAGTTTGATCCACCGACCGGAAGCGCGATAAGGACCTTATCGGTGTTGATGAGACATGCATCGAAGTTTTCGTTATACCAGTCCACTGTATACATGATGAGTGGCGCACCCCATGAGACTGTTCCGTTTGCATTAGTATTTCCTACTACTGCGTAGATTCCTGATGTTCCTGCCTGCTGACGATAAAAGGTAATAAATCGAGTCGAATCAAGTTCGATTGTTTTGAATACAAGATTATTGGTTGTCTTTGCGAATGGCGAGCTGAGAGTTTGAGTCTCGATCTCACGAAGCTTTGTATACATCGTGATGTTCTTCACTGACTTAATGCGACGCTCGATGAAGTTCATGGCGTACATCTTTCGAGTTGCTCCGGCATTAATAAGCCAGTCTCCATCGGGATATTCGCGGAGCAGTTCTTCTTGAATACCGAATCCTCTATCTTGATCACCATCGTATGACGATCGGCCAATGTAGTAGTTTTCTCGAGGATTATATTGGCTGTTGATGTAATTGTTGAAGCAGCCTCGATAGCCTGGAATGATTATCGAATCAGCATCACTTACTGCAGCACCGGCTCGATATGTTCCAAGTGTTACCGCATCGAAAGTGTTAGGAGCGACAAGGGTTGAAGTTGAGACAATTGAATTACCCGCAGTGCCTCCTACTTTTGCAGTAAAGAAGATGTCATTGCCGACGACAGAAGATGCTTCTACATCCCCGTTGAGAGAGGTCGCTGAAGCATATTGGCTCCCTGGGAGACCTGAGAGGTTCACGGCCGCCATAATATTGGCGCGGGTCGCCGCCACAGTCCCGCCGATCACAATTTGTCCGTCGGTATTTGTGAGAAGGCTTGCAACGAAGGAGTAGGTTTTCGTTCCAAGCGTGATCACCTGACCCACAGACGGCTGGTTCGGAAGAGTGAGCTTCCCTTGAGCCTTAATTGCTGGCCATTGTGCCATGCCCTGCCTATTCC
>DHWH01000037.1:11668-17506 GCA_002413065.1 Patescibacteria group bacterium UBA5187 | reverse complement strand
GCCTATTCCATTCGACGAATTTAGAGAGCGGCGCAAGCACCTGCCCTTTTGGCATTGTCGTTCTATCTTGTTTTCGGTCTACTTGTAAATTGATCATAGTAAATTAAATTAATGAGTAATACTTGCGATCCTCTCTCCGACATCGCGTATGGACCACTTCTTTATTCCGTCATAGATACTCTTAAGCAGTCGATTGTCGTCATACTCGAAGATGAATGTCTTGCCGTTCACGTTGTCATGCACTGATCTCACGCTGCCATCGGCATTTATTGCAACGTCTGCATATTCCAGCCCCTCCTGAATGCCGGTAAGTGCGGCAGCCATGAGCTGAGAAAGTGTTACGGGCTGAGATGCAGTTACTGCATTGGGAATATTTGGAGAATTGATAAAATTATTATTTCCAGAAAAAGTATTGTTGCCGTCTGTTGATGCTTTACCGGCCAGGTTCGTATCTACATATCCTTTTGAGATGACCTGCTTTGAATTATTAAAAGTTGGGTCAGCATCGTATCCGATCGGCTTTGTTGAATCGAGAGTGTCATCTCCATTTAGAATGTCGACGATGACCTTGAGATTCACGAAATCGGTAAGATAGCACTTTGCTCCAGCTCGATGTCCATTCAGATTTTGTACGCCGACTGTTTGTACTCCCTGGCGAGAGACGCTGACGATATTTGCCATTGCATTGCCAGACAAGTCGAAGAGGAGGTGTTCTTCATCTCCGGTTCCTCGATCTACAATCATGCAAAATCTGCCAGTCGGAAGAGCCTGGCCATTCTTATCGATAACGCTTGTCAAAGCTCCGACAACTGCGCCGTTTGCCAGCTTCGTGGCGAGCGATGTTTCAAAGTTTGCGACTACTTTTGTGAGTTTGCTCGACATGGTATGAGTATCTGCTCTAAAAAATGAATATCTGTAGGAATTACTGGTTTACCTGCTTTCCATCAAGACTTACATGCTCTTTCTGCCGATAAGCCTTCGGCAGCTTGTCTTCGTAGGTGAGAATGTCCCAGTCGACCGATTCCATAACACTCACGTATCCGATTCCCCTTGCCACGAACCGGATGCTTCTGCGGCGGAACTTTGGGATCTTCATTGCCTTGATTTGCATCTCGTAGGGATACACTTGAGCCGATCCATCTCCGCCGACTGCAGCCTCTCCGATCATTGTTGTACCAACACTCGAGGGGCTACTTCGGTTGACATAGGTCGCATCCCCCCTGATCGTGCCTACCAATGCATAGCCGGTTCCATCGAAGTCTGCATAAACTTCCACATATTGAGCCGGATCTATTTCCCCTCGGTATCTGAGTCGTCGATACTTCTTCAGCCGTCGTACGCCATAAGTTTCGTATTTACTATCCCAGTTGTTTTGGATGACATAGCCATCATCATCAAAGCCGTTGAGTATTTTGTAGACAGTTTGAGTGTGAGGGCTTCCGCCATAAAGCACTCCGGAATCTTTTGCGAGTGCCTTCATCCCGTAGTTCGAGATGTCGACAGTATTTTTTACAATATCGATGATGAGCGTGCGGTCGTTCACGATGCTTGATTGAGCGCGGCAAGAAAGCACGACGAATTGTCCATAGGTTTCCATGACCGCATCTGAGTAGTCGAACTTCTCCCATGAGAAATGTGGAATGAGCTCGGTTGCGAGAATGTCATCGCCGAGCGGATTCTTTTCGAGAACAGTTAGCTGCGGACGATCGGGATTCGCGGTGTTTATGAACACCACCCCTCGGCCTGTCGTTACCACGCTCTTTCGGGTAAGCACGCCGATGTTTCTTCGGACCACTTGGTTATTGAAAGTCTTATCGTCATCGGTGTACTTATGTTGATACGCACTTTGCTTTTTGAGGGAATAGTAATTTCCGTCAATACCGATTACGAGCTGTTGGATTGCATCGCCTCCCTCATCCTGGCGGATCACGTCTCCTTCGCCCGCAAGTCGAGATGCGCTGTATGTAAAATCTGCCACGCCTTTAGCAGTAGTGTTTTCCCAGACATACGTCGCCTGAATATTGTTTGCCGATGCTGAAGGAACTGTCACGAAGGTCACGCTCCACGCGCCGGTGATGTAGTTGATAGTTCCGGTTCCACCTGCGCTTCCTTTCAAGTTTCCGTTCTTGTCGTCTGTAAATATTTCACCGCCGCCATCCACGCATTTAATCGTGACAAGTCCGCAATTTCTTTTTGGCTGCCCAGGTTTAAACAAAAGGATTCCAGAGAATAATGTTTGCGATCCGTTTCCGCTTGCTGCATTTTCGTTCGCCACTTGAGTGAAGCTCGTGCCATCGCGCTGAACGTCGATGTAGCTTCGATAGAGACTTGTCTGGTCTTTTGCAATTCCCCACAAATACATTCTTGCTTTGTCGATCAAAGGAAAGCCACAGAAAAAATCAGTTGTTGTGTAGAGTTGAATGTAGTCGCCAGGATTGGCATTAGCGAATTTGAATAATCCGCCTGGACCGCCGGCAAATGTCCACGCACCTGTGAGCGAGCTATAGTTTGTGAAAACGTAGAGATCATTAGCATTCAAGCTGGTAACCACATCGATCCAATTGAGTCCATTGAAGTATTGAATCTTCGTAGCGATCTTACGCCAGAGAATTGCTACGCCGGTGCTTTTATATCCGATATGAATTGCTGGGCATGTACCCGCTACCCCTTCTATTCCTACAGTAACTTTTCCTCGAGCAAGCTCTACCTTCCCATCAATCGTCAGCCAATTTAGAGAGTCCTTTGCACTGTCTTTAGGCGTGTCCTCATTGTCTTCACGATTGTGTACTCCCGATGCGAATTTTTTAATTTCATGATCGGCCATAAATTATATGAGTTTAAATCTTGCATCACGCAACTTTAGATTCTTTAGATAGCGTTGATACTGGACCGCATTGTCTTGCATGCTGCTTCTTGCCTTCTCGGACTTCTTGATAATTTCTTCGTCTATGAGCATCGAGAAGACGATCATTGGATGATATTCAGGAGGAAGTTTTGGCGAGGTTGCCACAGTGATGTCATCCGGACTAGTCTTGTAGTCAAATTCATAAGCAGCCCCAGTACCTGGATTTTGCGCAAAGTTTATTTTTCCATCAGTAGGATCAATCCAGCACACGTTGCTGTAATTATTTGCATTCCTCTGCCCCATTGGAACAACAAGGAATGGAGATCGGCCGACGTATACCACTTTCGTGATTGGCTCTCCTACAGTCGGATCTTCGCTGTAGTTCTCCATAAGTTCGTCAAAGTCTGTCGGAGGAGTAATCTTGCCGTCACTTTCTACACTTCCGGACTTCTTACGGCGAAGGAATTCCCACGGCTGCTCCATGTAAATAAGCCGCAGCTTATCGTTTGCAAGAATGATCTCCTCATCGCTCGACAAATCAGTAGTGTCGTCGGTATAGAGTTCGAATCGGTCGATGATTTGTTGTCCTGTAAGTGGTGTTGCCATAATTTTATATTTCTCAGTGCCAGAGGCAGGGATTAGCCCCCACGTCTGGCACTGAGCCCGAGCGAACTCGGGTCAGTGAAGTCTTTAAGACTGGAGTAACACGTCGAGGAACTGTGGCTTTCCGTCTGCGAAGGTAAAGATTCCGTAGATCGCATCTGCGCGGATGATCTTTGCTCGCTGGTACGGATCGTCGATCATTTCCATTTCGGAAAGATCTTGGATGACCACGTCGATCGCACCCTTCTTACCGTAGTAAGCGTGTACGAGGTTCTTGGTCACTGTGTACGTAGCGTTTCCGCCGAATACAAGGCGACCTGAACCAGTTCCGGTAATGGTGATGGTGTCTGCACCATCGTTATCGACTGCAGCAAGCTGCAAGTCGACCCAGTTCGACTGATCGTATCCAGGGTCAACGTCAGTCCATGCGACATACTTCACGCCTGCGGTACCAGCTGTCTGGTGAATCGCATCGATGAGGTTGTCTCGGGTTGCATCAACTCCGGCTTCGATAAGCACGTTACCTGGCGTTGAGCCAATAGCGGCCACGAAGGTGTAGATGAAGCCGTTGATCGAGAATGTCTGAGCAGCGGTTGGATTCGCTGACATCGTGATCACTGCTTCTGCGAGAAGGTTCTCGGAGAGGTAAAGCTCCGCACCGCCGACAGGACCGGCATAGCCGTTCTTGAAGGCTGCAGCAGCGAGGTCAATGTTTTTAGACATGACGTACTGCTCGATCACCGATCCACCATAGCTGTCGAGGACAAGCGCGAGACTGGTCAGGTCTTGGTTTGCCTTTCGGAGCTTCGCACGTCCCTGAGACAAAAGCTGAGGGATGTTTGAGATGGAAAGAACGATCGCCGTTCCGTTCGACGTCATTGTGGTGAGGTCGCCGGTATCGAATGTCTGGAGCGCATTTTTTACTTGCGCGAAAACATCGGCATCGATGTAACGAGAGAGCTTCTTGGCTACCTCGGCACCGATAGTCTCGGCCGGATTCAGTGGGCCTGCCTGAATCATTTCTTTCTTCGAGACACGGAAGTCTGCACCCTTGTTCTTGTTTACAAGAAGGGTTTCGCCGGAGTCATTGAGCTGGTCAATGGTTCGGTTCACGCCGATCGTAATGTTTCGAATACGAATCGGAGCGAGGGAGTATTTCACACGCTTTACGGATGCTCCGTAATCGAGTTTCTTCTCGAGACGCGTGTTGGCGACCTCCATTGCCACGAGCACTTTGTCGAACACAGCCTGATAAGCGTTGTCGAACTGTTCTCTGAATTGTACTAACATGAGAGGAATAAATTAGGGCGAATAATTTGCCCTCTCAGATATCAATTACTTCGAGCGATGACGGGACCGATGTGTCAGGCGATCAATCAGGCCGTCCTGATATTTCTCGAATTCCTGACCACCACGTTCGCGGGATTCAGCGATGCGCTTGTGATCATCCTCGGATGGCTTGGTGTAGTCCGGTTCTTTCTGGTGATTACCGCCTTGTGAGCTGTATCCTTCCATTCCGGCTTCCGGCTTTATTGCATCGCCATAGAGTTCCTCGAGGATATCTTCCATCGTGCGCCCGAGGTTTTCCTCGCTCGACATGATGTACTTCCTCACGGCTTCCTTTTTGGCGACTTTTCCAAGCTCAGGATTATCAGCGATCACTCGCTCGAATTCTTTCGAGATCGCACCAGTGATCTGCGCATTGTTGATTTCCTTTGTCTGGGCTTCCGTCTTCTTCTTGATGTCTTTGATATCTGAAAGGTACTCGTCTTCGAATTGCTTCTTGGACTTTGAGAGGAGTGCGTTCGCCAGCTTTCGTGTGAACTCTGGATCTGCACTTCCTTCGATGAGCGCCTCGACTTCGTCTTTAGCGTCTTCAGCGCGTGAACCTCCTTTCTTGATCTGCTCCTGCAAATCTTTGATGGTGGGAATGACCTCGTCACGGATCATTTTTTTCATCTCACGATTCTCTTTCTTAAGGTCGACTATGAGACTGTCTCGTTCGTCGTTGTCTTTAGGCTTTCCACCTTTTGAATCGTCAGACCCTGCAACTTGTGCAATCGATTGACCATTTGAGGAGTTGTTATCTTTGCCACCCTGATCGGCTGGCTTCTGGTCCCCTGCAGCTTTTCCTGACTTGTCGTCAGCGGGTGCTGCTTCCTGGTTGTGTGGTTTTGGCATACGTTTTATATTTCGATGGTTTCGCCCCATCGATGCTCGATTGTGGAACGCAGAGCATTAGCGCAATTAACCTTTTTATTAATAAGAGGTTGGCCCCTCTATGCTCTAAGTGTGTTGGAGAAAAAATGTACAACTGTAGGAATTACTTTCTGCATGAAAAAACCACCGGCAGAACCGATGGTTTTTTCTTTACTTTTTCTTTATCTTTT
>DHWH01000037.1:9985-11650 GCA_002413065.1 Patescibacteria group bacterium UBA5187 | reverse complement strand
ATTGCTAGATCGGCTGAGACGCTAGGTCGCTTTCTGGCGAGTTCGTTGAGCAAAGTATCTAAGTCCTCATCAGCTCCGATGAAGCGACGAAGCATTTGTACCGATGCTTCAAACCGAGCGATGACTGATATCAGCTTTCCCAGTTCAGGGCTGTCATGAAGAACGGAGAAGAGTTCATTCATTGCCTTACGAGATTCGTTTTGAAGGCGGTCGATGGTGTCTTTGCCGGCAGGCGTTTTTGACCAGGAAACTAGATCGTTACTTACGTCGATTGCCTTGTTGAGGTCTTCGACTTCAGCTTCTTCTGCTTTCTGTTTTTCCTGATCTGCTTCCTGCTCTGCATCATGCGGGCCGGTAAGTATAGGCTGCGCTTCTTCTTGATCGGTCATAGTTTTAATTGGTTACGAACTTCCTTGTCTTCTGACACTAGAGTCCGGAGAATACTTTTCGACATCTTTTCCTGATCCTTGAACTGCTTCGCTTTGTTTTCTTGAATCGACAGCATGATGAGTGCGTGTCGCTTTTTAGGCGAGAGCTTTTTCATGTACGACAAGAGTTCAGGATTGGCACGGCGAATGTTTTCCGCTAGAGCTTCTTGCAGCTTTGCATTCGCTTCCATTTCACGCACCTGCTTGCGAACTTGGTCGATGTTTCGACTCATTTCGCGCAAAGAAAACTCAGCAACCTGACCATGCTTTGTGATGCGGTGGTCGCCTTTGTCCTTTGCCTTCTTTTTTACTTTGTAAGCGAATTTAAGCATTAGAGTGAGGCCGTGCCGGCTGAATTATCGTTTGCCTGTTGCTGAGGTTCTTCGCCATCCGCAGTTCCGGCTCCGTTAAGGATTGGACCGGCTTCTGGTGCAGTCTCTTGAGTCTACTCAGGGCTTGTTGGCAGAGTCGCTTCGCCGGCATCTGCATCAGTAGTTGCTGCGGCTTCAGAAGTCCCGCCATTGATATCGTAATCTTCGCGCGCTTCCCTTTCAGTATTGAATAATGGACTTCGGAAAATAACAGACCCTTCAGCGTCATAGCGTTTCCAGAGCCACTTTCCACCAGCTTCTACGAACTTCACATTGTTTGATTCAGACATAAATTAGTTAATTAATTATTTTGATAATGCTGCGGTTGCAGCTGCTTCCGCGCCCGGATCTCCAAGCGGGACCTCTCCGGTCGCGGCTAGATCAGGGTTTGCGAGGTCAGTTCCATCGACCATCTTCCCTCCACCACTGATCAAGCCTGCCTTTGCGGACTCTGCCACCACCGAACGTGCTGCGTTCTTTTCTACGATCGGAGTCATCAGGTCTATGTATGCGAATACTGCGGCATGCTGTTCTGAAGTGAGTTCGTGATCGTACTTGTCAGAAAGATCATGAAGTCTTTGGAAGAATGAAGTGTTCGCATCTTTGTAGGTTGGCGCTTTATCACCGCCGATAATGAGTTGGAATGCTTCATCTGCTTGGGCTACCACTTCAATTGCATCGTAGTCACTCGTATCGAGGAGGCGTTTGATTGTGTCGTCTTCAACGCCCGCGATTGATGCCTGCGTTTCAAATAGAACTTTCTGATTGATGGCTTGATCACCCTTGTATGCACCGAGGAACGTGAGCTTGTTTTTGCTGTCAGCTAGGTTACTTTGTGCTTCAGCAAGGCTCGACTCAACAAGAGC
>DHWH01000037.1:0-9942 GCA_002413065.1 Patescibacteria group bacterium UBA5187 | reverse complement strand
GGCTTGAGGTCACGAGCGCTGACCATTTCAATTTCTAGACCCATCGGACCAAGAATCTGTACGGCTGTTTTCTTTTTCATGTCCTGCATCACGCCCTCTTTGTGAAGAACCGCGAATCGGTAGTAACCCTCGGCGTAGCTCTTATTCAAAAGTCCGAAGCGATCGCCTGCCTGCATTAGATTGCCCTCGTAGATTCCCAGAGTGTCTTCATTTCCAGTTCCCTTTACGTCTGCAGTCACACCACTTTCTGCTTCAGTAATCTGCTCGAGCTTGTCG
The DNA here is from genome assembly GCA_002413065.1 of Patescibacteria group bacterium UBA5187. GTDB lineage: Bacteria > Patescibacteriota > Minisyncoccia > Phycocordibacterales > PALSA-1337 > C7867-002. The sequence goes on along the minus strand of DHWH01000037.1, from coordinate 9,666 downwards.
TAGACCATGAACGGACCTTGAATCGGAGGAGTCTGACGAGTTTGCAGCACCCTGTTCACATCAACATTTCCTTCAATCTCAATGTATCCATCCTTTCGGTATCGAACCTGAGCAAGATTGCGAACGTAGTCGACATTCACGGCAGTCTGAGGTCGGTTGATCTGCTCGGAGTTATCGAGCGACTGGTTGATACTCTTTTCCTGTGCCATGAAGATACCTCTGGCGAAGTCGCAATATGAAGGTGTCCAGAACTCTCGAGGGTCAGGAAAGCATGCCCATGTCCAGATCGGATACTTCCCACTCTTTCGAATTCCTGTCCAAGGTTCGCAACGGATGCAATCGCCAGAAGGAGTCAGGACTAGATAATAGCGGTCATCGTTTTCGTCAGTCGTAATCCATGTATAAAAAATAAACTGATTTTCGTTCTTGAAACGTTCTCGAGGTGCGCCACTCGCCTTGCGATTATCTTTGTCTGCATCCTGCTTAGTCTTGGCAGTATTATTTCCACCGCTATCAAGCAAATCTTCGACAACTTTCTTGTAGTAGATGCCGTCTTTGATTCCTTTTGTAAGTTGAGCGCGAGTGAGCTTTGTATTCCACCATCCGAGGTATGAGGCTTTCTCTACACCGCTTCCATCTTCTTCTTCGGTACTCATTCCGCCTACGTCTGGATCAATGAGGAAGTCTTTCGGGTCAATCAGGTTGAGCAAACTCTTGTACTGGCCTTTGTCATTTCGTGTGAGATAGAGATAGATTGCACGACCATAAATTGCTGCATCTCGCTTTCCCATAAGGTCTTTGAAGTTCCATCTGCCGATTTTCGAATCCTTATCTTTGATCGCGTTCATGAGCTTCGACTTCTTGAGGTCTGCCGATTCCCCTTTTACGTACTTGAATGTCAGAGGGCTATCAATTTTTGAGAGGATCGTATGTACGAATCCGTGCATCTTATAAAGCGGGACCTGCGCTCGAGTATCTGCTTGTTGAGTCGACCCGCCATAAGGCGAGATTACTGCCGGACTGTTCTTGTCCGGATTCATCATGTCCTCGTTTTTATTCCACGCCGACATTCGCGCTTTCTTGTAGCGATAAGAGAAGTCTATTTCCTTGAGTGCCTGCTGGGCGAGTGCGTCTCTAGTTTTGTAATGCGCTAATGTCATGATGGTTTGAGTATGGGAGCAGAAATTGTGTTTTCTGTAGGAATTACTTTTATTTAGATGCCAATATCAGGGTATTGAGGGTCGAGATAGTCGATATCGTCCTCGTATGCTGGCTTCACTTTGCCGTATGCCGTCTCGATCACCCTCTCTGGTTGCGTATCTCTAGGTCGTTCGGTTCCAGCCGGACGAGCAATGTCGCTTTGATATGCCGCCGCATCGCCAGTGTCATCAAATGGAGCATCAGGAAAGCGGACCAGCTCGTTCTCAAGGTCTTTGCACTCTCCTTCAAGATGGAAGATGCTTCGTGTTTCGTATCGATACAAGAGCCCTGTTCGGATCCTGTCTTCTTTCGATCGACCTGCATGTTTGAGCCACATCATCGGCAGAAAGACTTGTCGAGTGCGTTGCTCATGTCGGAGCATTGGCTCGAGTCCGCGCGTGAATGCAGTATCTTCCCATCCGAACTTCACTGGAGGAGTACCGGCTTGCAAAAGGAATGAGTAAATGCCGAATATCTTTTCTATGATTGCTGTCGGGCCGAGCTTTTCTCTCCACGCTTTCAAGTGCCATTTACCCTCTCGATCTATCCAGTTAATGCAAATGCCGACATAGTCGCCATCCTTACTTATTTCGCCTTCTTTTCGACTTGGTGTGTCGATGGTGACATAAGCTGCGAGTTTCTTTTGCATGAGCGCCTCCCATGTGATCGGCTGGAACCAGTCACGTTTGAATATTGCCTTTGCCTCATCTATCGGCTGACAGAGCATTTCCGATTGAAAGTCCATATCTCCTTCTTCAGGAGTCCACATGGATCTTCTTTTTCCTTCAATGCTTACTTTGTTTGTTGCTATTGCTTCAGCATCAGTCAAAGCCCAGCGTTCTGGCCAAGTGGGGTCGTGCAAGCCAGACATCAGATCACCTTGGCAGATTGGTACGACACGGACCCGAAGCTCGTGGTCTACTTTCGATCGTTCGATGACGCTTTGTACATTTCCGTACTCGCTTAGGATGTTACCGAGATACAAAACTCTGCGTCTGCTTGAGTCGAGACCTCGCTTGAATTCCTGCATGTGTGTTCTGATCTGATTTGTTGCCACTTCGCTTCTCAATGTTTTCTTTGTTTCGAAGTCATCGAGTAAAACAAAGCCAGGTCGCATTGAACCGTGGATTCGACCTCGAACGCTTTCTTGCGTGCTATGAGCTTCGACACGGATTCCTTCTTTTATGATTTCTCCATCTTCCATCTCTGGATTAGTCACGAAGTCTTTCACTCTCTTTTGTGTGACCTGCTCTTTCGTTCGCTTGGTGTTGTATAGCTCTCCAAAATCTTCAGCGATGCGAGCATTTGTTTGTAGCTCTAACACCACGTCAAAGAGAATGCGCTCGGAGTTTGTACTATCGAAGGCATCGGCATTAATGTAAGGCTCGATATCAAAGACAATCATGTAAAGAATCAGCGCCTTTGCAAAACTTGTCTTTGCGCTTTCTCCGAACATGAACCATGCGACTTCTCTTATCCGGAAATTCATTAGGTCATGCACGTCCCCCATCATGTCGTAATGGAAAGGAGCAAACTCGCTTCGTACATAAAGCGGGAGGTAGTGTGCGAGGAAGTATCCGAAGTGATTACGTGTTGCTCTCGTACGCACCTCTCGGCTCTCCATTCGGAGCAGGCGCATCTTTTCGAGAGTCACTTTCTCCAGTCTCTGTGTTGGTTTCTGGTTGAGTATTAGCTGGTCCATTGTTTGTGTTCGGTTGGGTTGGTAATTCGACCTCGTCGTCTTCGGGCCATTCCTTTGGTCCGAACAGATCGTCGACACGTTTTATTTCTTCTTCGGACAATCTGCGCTTCCCTATGTGCTGACCCTTGCTGGTTACGTCGATGTGCTGTGGAGGCTTTCCGTCACGATAGTTCCATATCATCTCGATCATCTTCCGGTCCCCCGCAAGTGCCATCTTTATGATTTTCTGGACGAGGGCTTTCTCAATTGGCACAGGATTGCCGTGAGCGTCTTTTGCCCCCATCTCCATCAGCCCCTCGTCAATCAGAGACTTCATCGGCAAGACCCCTTTTGGCCTGCCTGGACCGCCTTGGTAGCCAGGCACGAATCTACCTGTTTTAGGGTCCCTATCTGCTTCTGCAGCCCATTTATCACCATTTATAAATGGTGGCTGAGGCTCTTTTGGAGCAGGAGCAGGCAACAGCAAAAGAGGCTCTTTTTTAGAGAGTTCTGGTGCTACCTTTTTGTCGCTATTTTCATTCGGTTTCGTCATAAATGGTCTTCTCCCAATGGACCGACTCGCCGTTCAGGACCACTTCTTCTATGCCTGTGAAGTCCACCCATCGCTGAACAATCACGTCCGCAAACTTTGGGTCGAGTTCTATTCNNATTCCGGCACACACTCTGCCTGTCTTTTCGCAAGCGATGAGTGTGCTACCGCTTCCGAGGAACGGATCAATGATGATGTCCTCTGCTTTGGAGCTGTTGAAGAGTGCGTAGGTAATGAGTTCCACCGGCTTTTGTGTCGGGTGTTTATACTCATTCACTTTGTCGCGCTTCATCGTCCAAATCGTGAGCTTTCCTTCAGTCTCCAGTTTCTTTTGTCGCTTTGCCCAGTTGAGCAGCTTTTGTTCGCTGTCGTGGAAGTCGAGGATTGTGTGATGTGTGCGGTCGCCGTAGAAGACAGTCTCAGTCCCTTCTTTTGAAGCATAGAAGAAAGGCTCATGCTTCCATCGGTAATCTCCCCACCCCATTGAAGCGGTCGGCTTATTCCAGATAAGCTGATTACGTATTGCCATGCCGAACTTCTTCAGAGCCTTTTCGAATTGCGTTTGCGTTGATGTTGAATGGAAGACGTACCATCCGGCTCCACTCTTTGCCGCTTCCGCTACTCTTGCGAATGCAGACTCGAGGAACGTATCGAATGCAGACTCGCTCATATCATCGTTCATGATTCCTTCGCTCGTGTTTTTTCCACGACCGGAATAATTAACGTTGTATGGCGGATCGGTAAAGACACAGTCTGCTTTGCGACCCTGCATTGCTTTTTTCCATGCTTCTTCATCGGTTGAATCACCGCACACCACCGTGTGGGGACCGAGCTGATACACGTCACCTACTTTGCTTTTCGGCTGGAGCGGAGTCTCCGGTAGCACATCGTCTTTCTCGTCGTCGTCCACGAGTAAATCTCTATCAAAGCCGGTAAGGGTTATGTCGAAGCCAGAAGCATCGAGGTCTTTAAGTTCAGGAACAATCAGGCTCATGTCCTGGCCAGTGAGAGCATTGAGTTGATTGTCCGCAATGCGGTACGCCTTGATCTCGTCTTCGCTCAGGTCGTCTACCATTACATAAGGGATGACTGGCTCTCCCTTTTTGGTAAATGCTTTTTGCTCCATCAGCGTGTAGCCGAGCAGTTCGGTCATTGCTATGAATCGGCCGTGACCGACCACTATCACGCGATCCTTATCGAGAATAAGCGGCTGCTTACAACCAAATGCTTTTATCGAGCTTGCTATCTTCTCGAGCTGAAAGCCTGGATGTTCCTTGGCATTCTTCTCGTATTTTTTTACGTCAGTGATTTGCATATTAGTTTTTTTCCATCCAACCGACCATACTCGACTCATTGCAGGCTCCGACCTTGCCGTCATCATCTATGTATTCGTATGTTGGCTTTCCCTTTTCAGTTGGCAGGACTCCGATTACAAGTCGCTCTATGCCTTTCCGGTTGCGACAGATCGTGCCGAACGTGTAGGTCATCTTTTGATTGAGATTCTTCTTTTCCCAGTGATGGCGGAGTGCGGCGAAGAATTCTCCCTGGACCGTTTCAAGGAACGCGATGATTACTTCTCTGTTTTCGGTCTTGAAGATTGGAAGCAGGCTGTGCGCACCGATGATCCAAGCACCTACAAAATCCGGACGCGCGGCAAGGAATCTTGCAGAGAGACTTATTGGATTAAGCTGTGTCTTTACTTCTTTCTTGGTGTTCTTTTTTGGCATGATGATTAAATTAATTTCTAATGTTTGTGACAGGTTGCATCAGACTCGAGGATTTCATTGCAGACACTACAGCGTTTAATCCAGAGGTGATGCTCGCAGGCTTGCCGTTTTCTTTCTTGTCCCTGCATTTGAATGAAGTCATAAGTCCCCTTCACCTTGCTGAGATATTTTTCCTTTCGTCTTTCCCGATATATCTCTGCCACTTCATCGGGCATGAATTTCGGCATAAGTGACCTGCGAATCCATCCGTTGTTGCCGGCATGGAAGCGAATAGCACGAGGGTCGACTTTGAAGAAGCGGGATATCCATAGGATTTTCCAGCCCCCTTCTTCGTACCGCTTTCGAGCTTCCTCGATCTGCGCGGCGTTTAGTTTGTGCCTTGGATTATTTGCGTTGAACATAACTTTTTCTGGACCTAGTGAAGAGGAGCTTTCCTGTGATTGCCTGGACCGCATTCACTGTTACTGCATTGCCCAGGGTCTTATAGCGTTGCGAGTCGCTTATGCCTTCAGTCCATCCGTCAGGAAATCCTTGAAGCCGTTCGCATTCAGTGGGAGTGAGCCTGCGTATTTTCATGTCAGGGGTAAGTGTGTGTTGCTGCATTCCTGTGTCCAAGGTTTGCGCCACATCGCTTACTCGTCCTCGCCTAGTCTTACTGTTCGGGACCGCCAAGTTTATCGACTGTCCCACTCTCGCCTCCGCATAGCCTTTCTTGGTTGCTTCCTTGATCTTTACTGCGTACAGTCCGGTCTTTGCGCCGAGGCCGCCTGCCTGACTCGCAAGCGTTACTGAGATTCCTTTCGGATCGTAGACACGATTTCCTTGGCTTCCGCCTATGATTTGATGTGGCGATCTTTTACCAACATAAGTTCCGTTTGAGTCGGCGGTAACTCGTGTCGTGATGGTTGGTAGGACAATATCCTCGCTGTTGTTTTCGGTGAAAGGAAATACTTTTGGTCTGGTTTTTCCTCTAAGATGTCCAACAATGAACACGCGCTCCCGATTCTGAGGGACTCCGAAATTCTTTGAGTTAAGCACCTGCCATTGAATGTCGTACCCCAGTTTTGTAAGCGTGGAGATAATGGTTTTGAAAGTGTTGCCATCGTCATGAGATAGCAATCCTTTGACGTTCTCCAATAGGATAAGCCTCGGCTTCTTACTTCTGAGAATGCGTGCGATGTCAAAAAAGAGCGTACCGCGCGTATCTTCGAAACCTTTTCTTTTTCCAGCAATCGAGAAAGCCTGACACGGAAATCCTCCGACCAATAGATCGAAGTCGGGCAGCTTATTTGGTTTAATTTTAGTGATGTCTCCATAGTTTTTGTGTTCGGGGAAATGTTTTTGGTAGATTTCAATTGCGTATCTATCGATCTCTGAGTAACCCACGCAAGTAAGCGATTCTTGTCTTGAGCCGTTGCGGTGATCGTGTTGGCGAGGCCGTCCGTTCGTGGGACCAATTCCTTCAAGCCTCTGGTTCCCTTCTCCGCTCCGAGCCTTCGAAGCCGTCTTGCTTCTTCGGTTCGCTTTTCCGTTAGTTGCTTCCACATGCGCGTTTATTAATCCGAGTTCGAATCCCCCGATACCCGAGAAGAGGCTTAGGTACTTCATTGTTCATTGGAATCGAGGACAATCTGCACTTCGACCCGTCCTTTACCGTCGGACGCATAGTGAGATTCAAATGCACCATCGAGAAACTTGTCATTCTGGAAGAGAGCATCGGCTAATCCTTTGAAGACGTTGTCTGGATCGGCATGCACGCCATTGACCCAGTAGATGACAATCGACATTTGCGCTCTTGCCGATATTTTTGTGGTGAGCGGCTGTGCGCTTTCAAACACGAATTCCGGATACTCTCGATAGAAAACGCTGCGGACGTATTCTTTCCATGCGTGGTACTTCTTAGCCTTTGGTAGCCATAGCGCTCTGCCTACCACTCGAACGTAAGGGACCGGATTCCCTTCGATGTCGTCCTGATTTCCTTTTATGGTGAATTTGATTATTTTCTTCATAGGTCTTGGTGTTTGTAACTGTTAATGGTCATTTTTTTGGTAAGTTCTCGGGTCATTTCTGAAAAGTTATCCACAGGGTCCCTAATACTAGGTTTCTCTTTTTTCCCTAGATTCTGTGTGTTAACTTGCTTTACTACTTTTGGTAAAGAGGATTTACCACTTCTGGTTAACTCTCTTAACTGGTTAATTTCGTTTACTACTTTATCCACATCCATATGCAGGTTTAATTTGTAGCGATTTCCCCTGGACCTTTGCTGCACAAAAATCACACCGACTTTGATGAGGTTTTGGAGTGCGGTGTTTACCGCAGGACGAGATAAGCCAGTGCCGTAATCAAGTCGTCTACCCTGACTTGTTTTGATGCCGTTTTCGAATTGAGAGAAGCTGATATTGTCTTCGTCCTTATGAAAACCGAACGTACGCCTGCATATGTAAAGTAGGCATCGGGCTTCCGCCTCTGAAATGCGCGGAAGAACAAGATCCAAAATTACATTTGGAATCTGGGAGCTATTTGGTATTAAGTTGTGTGTTTTTTCATCCATAGTTTTTTTGGAAGAGAGAGAAGCATCGATTGCTCGATGTTTCTTCTCTGTGGTTAGCGCGGGGGCTTAGCCCCCGATCTCAGCCCTCATGCCACTGGATCAGGGCTGAGTCAGTGGCCAAGCTACTTAGTTGTTACTTGCCACTTTTCACTGCAGCCTTGGCTGGCTTCTTGGGCTTATCTTCTGTCTTTGAATCTCGAAGGTCTTTTTCAAACTTCTGTTCAGGTGTCAGCTCAGGCACTTGTTCGCCTTTAAGATCGGCGATCTTTTTCTGAGCAAACTCCTGCACTCGAGCGAATCCGTCTTCGAGTACATCTGGTCGCATCGACTCTATTGCGGACCAGCTTCGGGTCTGGAAGGCGTACTCAAGCGCGTCAGTTTTATTCTTCTTTTCCTGAGCGCCTGTGCTTGGCCAGATAGATACGAGGTAACCCTCGATTTCTTCAAGCCATCGCTTCCTTTCAAGGACCCACTTGCGCTTGTCTTCTTCGGTACGGATCAGCTCGCCGGCATCCCTTCCGGCAGGGCTAAAACGGGCTGCTATAGGGTCTTTGATGACCGCTTCGACTGCTGGTGCAAAGTCCTCATAGGTTGGGTTTTTGAAGACCTTTCCGTCGAGGAGGTTGCCTCGGCCTTTGAGGACCGTAGCCTGTCGCCATACCTCATGCTTTGCGCGAGAGATGAGTTCGTGTCGCTCCATCAATACCAGGACATCAAATTCGTATGCGGTGTTTTTCTCAGCCTGCATCTTCACTCCAGTCTTGGTAAATTCTTTGCGACCATCTTCATCTACTTCCTGCTCCATTCGGTCTGACACTCGGCCGGTTGCAATAATGTGCAGCGGCGACTGGACCATTGGGATCGAGAAGTGTCTGTTCCAGTCGGACTTGATTGCCATCCAATCCTGAGTCTGGAACGTCTGGCGATTGAGCTTTCGCTTGTACGCTTCTTGGAAGTCCATCCAGATGTGAGTGATGCTGTCGATCACTACAATGTCCGAATATCCATCCGCACAGAGCTTCATTGCTGTTACCAAGTCAGCGAGAGAGTGAGTCTCGCGCACCATCGCTTCGATTCCATTCTCTTTGAAGAGCGGAACCAAAAACTTTGATGCTTTCTCGGTATCGATGAGAACAATTGGCTTTGTGCTTCCGATCTTCTTATGAAGACCGATTGCTACTAATGCGGCACTCCAGCTTTTGCCTGTGCCTGGCTCTCCTTCAAAGGCTGCCTTGAAGTAGGGCTTTGTGTTTCCAATTTCGGTGAAGAATGATTCTTCGGCCGCTATCGGGACCACCTTCCGTTCTAATGTTTGTGTAGTCATAGTTTTTTGCTATTGACTCCACGAAGGGGTCTTTGATACGATGTATCTGTTGATAAGAGGCTCCCTTCGGGGGGTCTTTTATTTTTCTCTAATAATTTGGTTGAGCATTGTGTTCGTTGGAGTTGCTTAACTCCTGGATTCGCTGCTTTCGGATTTCCTCCCTTTCCTTGAGCCTTTTTTGTCGCTCTTTGCTGAGGGGGATATTCTTTTTGAAGCGAATCTCTTTAGGCTGATAATCGATGTCCACTAGATCGCCTATGTTGAGGCGGTAGTTTTCTGTGAGCCACTTACCTTCAAGGATTACGGCTGGTATGCCATATCGTCGGTAAGTCACGACTCTCATGGGTCTGAGGATTTTCTTCATTGTTAGCATCTGGCCTGTACGGGGCCGATCCCTTTCGGGACAATGGTTATTGGCTGATAATTTCGACCTTTGGTGAGCTTCGGGGCATAGAAAAAGCCCCGCTTTTCAGCGAGGCTTTTTCTTCGATATTGTGATCTTTAAGCGCTTTACTTCTTTCCGTAGCGTTCTTCACTACGTTTTGCGAATCCTTCAGGGTCGTTCATGGCCATTCCGGCAAGGATGACGTGTTCTACCAATGTATGGGTATACCCCATTTCATTGTCATACCA
>DHWH01000022.1:8964-9248 GCA_002413065.1 Patescibacteria group bacterium UBA5187 | reverse complement strand
AACACCAATGTTTACTTAACCCGAATTTCTGTTAGCCGGCTTCATATTTTTGTTTCTGCTCTGCTTATGCGGAGAAACGAAAAAAAGACCCGGTTGATGCGACGACCTTACCAAGACCCCATCTCAGGCCACACTTTGTGGCTATTTTTATCTCATACAAACGAGACCCGTAATTTATTTTTCATACTTAAAATCTAGCACGTCATTATTCAGTATGGCTTTATCTTGGATCGACAATAGAACCGTATCCTCTTGCACTTCAAAACCATGAGACATACCCTTGG
>DHWH01000022.1:7292-8915 GCA_002413065.1 Patescibacteria group bacterium UBA5187 | reverse complement strand
CATACCCTTGGGGACCATGAATGTCTGCCCTGCTTCGTACGACAACTTCTTTCCTCCTAACATAACTACCCCATTTCCAGTAATGACATACAGGCTAGACGAGCATTCTTCATGAATATGTGGGGAATGAGATGTGCCTTTCTCAAGAACTGCGAAATCCACTTGTTGACCATCTTGAAAAATTGGAAACTGGAATACATCCAATGCTTCCTTCCCGAGATCCAGGTGTTTATCCGACAATTTTTCTTTTAGTAACTGAAATAATTTTTCCATATATTAAAATGACGCTACTATATATTAAAGTATGACGCCATGAAGCTCTTTAAGCAAGGGTATTCACCTCAAAAAACTTCTCCTATGACCTGTCATCATGCCGAATTTCTTGATGGCCGCATAATGCCCTTTGGTTCCATATCCTTTGTTTTTTTCAAAGCCATAGCCGCGATATATTTTTGCAAGGGCGATCATTTTTCTGTCACGCAGCACTTTCGCGCAGATCGAGGCCAAGGCAATGATCATTTCCTTTTCATCTCCCCTGATGATCGTTTTCTGGTTTGCATATTTAAGAGGCGCTTTCAATCCTCCGTCAAGCAATACGCGCGCGTCTTTCGGATCGATCTTCAATTTTTCCAAAGATGTTTTCAAGGCATACTTGATGGCATACGAAAGTCCTTTCGAATCGATAATCTTTTCACTCTGGAATGTGACGTGGAAATTCACATGTCCGTCGGCTGCGGCAGACTCGATCTTCGTGAACCACGCTTCCCTTTGTCTTTCATTCAGCTGTTTCGACTCTTTGACTCCGCGGAATAATCCCGGTGCTGTTGGGGTCAGAAAAATGAAGGCGCCGACAGCAACAGGCCCCGCAATGGGTCCGCGGCCGACTTCATCGATGCCTATGAGATACGTGTATTTCGGTATGGCCAGAATCATACCCCTATATTATAGGAAGATCGTGGGAATGTCTTTATATAAAAAACTCGAGGCAGTAGGCTGCATCGAGTGATGAAAAAATTGGACATTGATTAGCTCAGTAACTGAGCCGCGACACAAATTTCATTGACTGTGTCCCCTTGGCTGCAATCGTCGACAACTTCCAAAAATTCGTCTTCTAACTCAGACAACTCAGCGACCAGCCGTTTGGACGATGTATAAATGATCACCGGAAAAGTTTTTTCCTGTTCGCGAATCCACCTGTACAAGGCAAGTCCTGTCTCAGTGCCGTCATTGGTATCCGTCGTCGATAGTTCCTTGTCATGTGGAAGTTGGGCGTCGGTGATAAGCATCATCGGCCTTTCTTCAACTGGCAACTTAAGCATGGTAAGCACATCTGCGGCACAACCGCAAAATGTAACTTTGAAACCGTATCGTTCCAAGACGCGTATCCGATCTTGCGAAAGATACGACTCTTGATTTGCATAGATAATGAGCTTTTCTGACATAAATCCTTTCTGTTGTTCAGACCTGTTTTTACCACACATTAACACTACATGCAACAACATTTTTATAATCTCTTTGATTAAAATAACCCTTCTCCAGCAACGATCGAGCTAGCGAATTTTCATCTTTCAATTATACTAGTGGTATGGCTTCCCGCTTCACCCACCTCCACACCCACTCTCT
>DHWH01000022.1:0-7257 GCA_002413065.1 Patescibacteria group bacterium UBA5187 | reverse complement strand
GGCGCCATTGAATTTTATAAAGCCTGCAAGAAAGAAGACCTGAAACCCATTATCGGCGTTGATTTTTATGTGGCGGCGCGAACCCGCACGGATATGCAGGCCGGCATCGATAACCGACGAACTCGTTTGGTTCTTTTAGCAATGAACGAGACCGGCTACAAAAACCTCCTCAAACTCATTACCCAATCCCATCTCGAAGGTTTCTACTACAAACCCCGCATCGACCGCGAACTCATCGAAAAATATAATGAAGGGCTTATCGCCATCTCGCCTTCTTTCAGCGGAGAAATAGCCCAGTCCCTGAAAAGCAGGAGTCAGGATAAGGCTCGCGAGGTCGCGGAGTTTTATAAAAAGGTGTTTCAGGGAAGCGGGCAAGGAAGTTCTAAAGAAACAACTTTCGGAGCGAGCGAAGGCGAGCGAGAAGGAACTGCGCCGTCAGCAGACGGCGACAGTGTTCGTTTCGGAGGAACTTCCTTGCCCGCTTCCCGCCTTTTTATAGAAATCACCCGCCACCCGGAAATCGACGGACACGAGGCAACCATGAAAACATTGGTTGAATTCGCCAAGAGTCAAAACATTCCCATCATGGCGTCGCACGACGTGTATTATCTGCACCAGGAAGACCGCTTCGCGCGCGAAACATTATTGCGCGTAAACTCCCATAGCGATGCCTCGGAAAAAATATCAGACGGTGATGAAGACGACTTTTCATTCATCACTCCCGAACGCGCGGAAGAATTATTCCGCGACCTCCCTGAAGCACTCGAGAACACGGCAAAGATCGCCGATGCCTGCAATCTGGAATTGACTCTGGGCAAATGGGTATTCCCCGGACTCATCGTCGAAAGCGGGCGCACACCGGATGATGAACTTCGCCATCTCGTATTCGAAGGCTTCGTGCGCAGGAATATCGAGAAAACGGAAGAGATCGTGAAGCGCGCGGAATACGAACTCAAAGTCATCAAGGATAAAGGATATGCGCCATACTTCTTGGTTGTAGCGGACATGCTCCGTTTCGCGCATGAGAATAATATCCTATCCAACATCAGAGGATCGGTGTCAGGTTCCATGGTCACCTATCTGGCCGGGATCACGAATATAAACCCGATCGAATATGAAATTCCTTTCGAACGTTTCTTGAACCCTGAACGTCCGTCGGCTCCCGATATCGACATGGACTATGCCGACGATCGCCGCGACGATGTCATCGATTATGTGCGCAAAAAATACGGCGCCGACAAAGTGGCGCAGATCGGAACATTCGGAACAATGATGGCGCGCGGATCCGTCCGCGACGTTGCGCGCGCCATGGGATTCCCCTATGAAGTAGGCGATCGCATTTCAAAATTGATTCCCATGGGATCCCAAGGCTTCCCCATGACTATCGAGAAGGCTCTTGAGGACGTACCCGAACTTCGCGCATTGTACAGGGAGAACGAAGACACCCATCGCATCATCGACATGGCAAAAAAGATCGAAGGCTGTGCGAGACACATCGGCGTGCATGCCGCCGGAGTCGTGGTCTCACCGACAGAATTGACCGACTATACCCCTCTGCAATTTGATCCCAAAGGCGAAGGCAAGATCATCAGCCAATATGACATGTACTCCATCGAGGAAGCAGGGCTTTTGAAGTTCGACTTTCTTGGCCTGAAAAACCTCACTATCATAGCCGATGCCATCGCACGCATCGAAAAGATCGACGGCACGCATATCGATCCCGATACCATACCGATGGACGATGCGCCCACATTCGAAATGCTGGCACGCGGTGAAACTGCAGACCTGTTCCAATTGAACGGAGACGGCATGACGCGATTCCTGAAAGATCTGAAGCCGTCTACCATTCACGACATCAACGCCATGGTCGCCCTCTATCGTCCAGGCCCTATCCAATTCATCCCTGAATATATTCAGCGCAAACACAATTCCAAGCTGATCAAATATCTCGATCCTGCACTTGAACGCATCCTGAAAAAAACATACGGTGTTCTCGTGTACCAGGACGACTTGCTCATGATGGCTCATGAGTTGGCCGGCTATAGCTGGATCGAGGTGGATAAATTCCGCAAAGCGGTCGGCAAGAAAATTCCGGAAGAAATGGCCAAGCAAAAGGAAAAATTCGTCAAAGGCTGCATGGAGCACAGCAAGTGGTCGGAGAAAAAAGCCAAAGAAATCTGGAAATGGATCGAGCCGTTCGCCGCGTACGGTTTCAACAAAGCGCACTCGGTTTCATACGGCCGCGTGGCATACATAACCGCATACCTGAAGGCGCATTTCCCCGCAATTTATTTGTCAGCGGTTCTGACTTCGGAACAGGGCGAAACCGAAAAAGTCGCGGAAACGATCGCCGAATGTAAACGTATCGGAATTCCCGTATTGCCGCCGGATGTAAATGAAAGTTTCAGCCAGTTTACGGTGGTGAAGGAAGACGGCACACTTTCTGTACCTGCCTCTTACCGCATCCGCTTCGGACTCGTAACCATCAAAAACTTCGGTCAGGGAGTTTCGACGGCAATCATCGATGAGCGCAAGAAAAATGGTCCGTACACATCTCTGGCCAATTTTCTGGATCGGGTCAAAGATCGCAATCTCAATAAAAAATCGCTCGAATCCCTGATCAAAGTCGGGGGCATGGATTGTTTCGGCGAAGACCGCGGGGTGCTCATGGCGAATGTTGATTTGATGCTCGATTACAACAAGGAAAGCGAAAAAAATCATTCAGACCAGACTTCTCTCTTCGGCATGATGGCCGACCACTCCAGCGTACCGACGCTTCGCCTCAATCCCGCCGCCCTTGCCGACATGCGCGAGAAGCTTACATGGGAAAAAGAATTGCTCGGCTTGTATATTTCCGGCCACCCTCTCGAACGGTATCGCGAGATGATCGAGAAAAAGGATACCGATATCAAACGTGCAAAAGAAAATAATAAGGATGGTGCATCAGTTATTTTTGCGGCTATCGTGAATAACATACGTGTCGTGCAGACAAAAAAGAACGAACCAATGGCCTTCATCACCATTTCCGACTTCTCCGGTTCATCCGAGGCTGTGGTTTTTCCGCGCGTGTACCAGGAATTCAAATCGCTCATTGCTCTCGACAAATGTCTGGCGATCAAAGCTACAATAAATACACGGGATGGCGAAAAGGGTTTTGCAGTGGAAAGAGTGAAGGAGTTGTAATCTATCTTTGCTGATCAATTACCAGAAAGTCTTATATATGTGGCAGACGAATACAACGGCTTGACATAAAGTGCTCAAAGCACTAGATTAATTCATAAAGAAAGGAACATTTTCAAATGCATCGTAGTAATGTAAAAGCAGTCATTGCCAGGCATGTTTCAAAAGGACTGTCTGCTCAACAACGCCCCCAGTTTCTGGGCGACCTCAAAAGAAATCCGGAAAAGATGATTGGCTGGGTCAGAGCAAATCTCGATGATTGGGCGGCTATCGCCGTAATGGATCTGTGCGTAGTGGTAATTATCACTGATTATCAAAAAGATGCCACAGATCTTATCGAGTATTTTAAAACCCACTTCGCCAATGAACTGGTCGCAATTTCTTGATTAACCCCAACTTTCGCACGTAAGCCCATGCCCTGGACTTACGTTTTTTATTACATGATATTCAGATATTATGTCAATCCCTTTACGTCCCCTTCCTATCTAGTATGATGATATGTACGGAAGTTGCTGCGGCTACCAACCGCAGGTTATCTCGTTCACTTGAACCTAATCCGCTCAACCAATTCAATATAAAGAGCTCACAAATTACGCCAGTATCTAATAGGCGAAAATGTGAGAAGCCCGGTGGAACCGCGAAGAATAAGAAAGAATTTCTCCGCCCGGGCATGTACACGAATTTTTTGTGTATGTGCTCGGGTTATTATTATAAATAAACAACATGAACCCCCCTTCAGAAAAATTAAACCACCTCCGCCACACCCTCGCCCATCTTTTGGCCGCAGCAGTCTTGGAACTGCACCCTGATGCAAAACCAACCATCGGTCCAGCCATCGACAACGGTTTCTATTACGATTTTGAATTTGGAACACCGATCGCCGAAACTGATCTCAAAGACATCGAAAAACGCATGCGTCGCCTTCTTCCGTCTTGGAAAGAAATGACCGGCGTACCCGTAACAGCAGATGAAGCGCGCACTCGATTCAAAGACAATCCCTACAAACTCGAACTCATTGAAGAAATCACTGTCAAAGGCGAACAGATCACTCTCTACACCGCTTCACATTTCACTGATCTTTGCCGCGGCGGACACATGGAAAATCCTGCGAAGGAAATTCCCGCTGATTCATTCAAACTGTCCCGCATTGCCGGTGCATATTGGCGCGGTGACGAGAACAACAAGCAGCTCACGCGCATTTACGGGTTGGCATTCGAGACCAAAGAGAAGCTCGATGAATACGTAAACATGGTGAAAGAAGCCGAAAAACGCGATCACCGCAAAATCGGCAAAGAAATGGACATCTTCGAATTCGACGACGATGTAGGTGCTGGACTTCCCCTCTGGTTGCCCAATGGTGCGGCTATAGTAGAAGAGCTTGAACAGCTCGCCCGCGAGACCGAATTCAAAGCGAACTATGTCCGCGTTCGCACGCCCCATCTCGCAAAAGAATCCATGTATTTGAAAAGTGGCCATTTGCCATATTACAAAGAAACGATGTTCCCACCCATGGAATATGAAGGCGGAAAATATTATTTGAAGGCAATGAATTGTCCTCACCATCACAAAGTATTCGCTGCTCGACCAAAGAGCTATCGCGATCTGCCGTTGCGCCTCGCCGAATATGGAACCGTGTACCGTCATGAAAAGTCAGGTGAATTATTCGGTTTGATGCGCGTACGAATGCTGGAAATGAATGATGCACACATTTACTGTACTGAGGAACAATTCGACCAGGAGTTCAAGGCCGTCAATGAGATGTATCTTCATTATTTCAAGATCTTCGGTCTTGGAAAATATGTTATGCGCTTTTCTACTCATGACCCAAAGCGTCTTGGCGAGAAATATGTGAATGAACCAAAGCTCTGGAAAAAAACCGAGGACATGGTACGCAAAGTTCTCATTGATTCCAAGATTCCGTATATCGAAGTCCCTAATGAAGCCGCCTTCTATGGACCAAAGATCGACGTACAGGTCTGGAGTGCCATCGGCCGTGAATTCACCTTGGCAACCAATCAAGTCGACTTCTCAGTGCCAAAAAAGTTCGATCTGACCTACACGGATAGTGACGGCAAGTTGAAAACTCCGCTCTGCATTCACCGTGCTCCGCTCGGAACACACGAACGCTTCATCGGGTTCCTGATCGAGCACTATGGAGGCAATTTCCCTCTATGGTTGGCGCCTATGCAAGTTGAAGTTATTCCTGTAACAGATGCTCACATTCCAGCTGCACAAAAAATTAATGAAACACTTCGCAACATGATGATCCGCTCCAACACGGATTCATCGAATGCCAACTTTGGCAAAAAGATTCGAAATGCCAAAACAAACCGTATTCCGTATTTCATCATCATCGGCGACAAGGATATTGCCGCTAACAAAGTTACTCTTGAAAGCCGCGATCACGGACAGATCGGACAACTTGATCTCGATGAGGTTTTGAAGAAATTCGCCGAGGAAATCAAGGAGAGAAAATAGAATATAAAAAAGCAGATTGAACCAATGGGTAATCAATCTGCAAACAGGAAATGGATTGTTAAAACAATTGACTCATCGGAAAATATCCGCCGATAATGGACTTGCAATCCCTGGAACTTGCCAAATCGGCCTAGAAAGACCGAATTTCTTCCAATGTTTCGTCGTCAAGGAGATTTTGAAACCAACTCCGAGGCAATGGACCTGGAAATGAATTGCCCGAATCAGGTGCTTGAATTTTCTTCATAATGTCTAATAAACACGTTAGCACTATTGACCAGAAAAAACCAGAATAACAAAAGCCCCTCTAAATGAGGGGCTTTTGTATTTTCTATAAACATTTTTATTTGGAGCGTCGCACCCGTCTGTCCCTTGAACATTGCGTAAGTGTACCCTTATATCTTCTGTTTATTGAACAAGAGATACAATATTGTGGCGAAGAGAACTAAGATCACGAGGATACCGATCCAACCCCATGGAACATTGGCGAGTGAGAAGATCGACGCTGCTGACAAACCGGTATTTGTCTGTACGTTTACCGTAGTCGTTGCGGGTACTGTCGGCTGAACTGGTGCCCTGTATCCGGAACCAACGGTAACCGTGTTACTGCATGAACGTGTGCCTGTTCTACCATCACCTGAAGTGACCGTAACGATGGCACTCTTTGAACCTGTCGTTGAATAATATTTGATGACGGAATTCGTAGAACCTGTGAGACCATCCGAACCGGTCCATGAATATCTGTACGGAGCTATGCCGCCTGCGACTTCCACAGTCCATGTGACAGGCTGATCAACACCGACGGAAGCCGGATCCGCATAACAACCTATGTCGAGATTATTATTTGAATTTTGATAGGTCGGCTGATATACGGGAGTCTGATAGACAGGAGTTTGATATACCGGAGGCGTGTAATAAGAACTTGCTACCGTAACAGTACTGCTACAACCTTGCGTGATGGACTGTCCATTCGAGTAGACAGTGACGGAAGCATACTTGCTGCCAGGATATGAGTAATTGAAATACATCGACTGGCCGGTACCATAGAGACCATCCGAACCTGACCATGTGTATGAGTATGAACCATTGCCGCCGGAAGCATACGCGCTCCAGGTAACAGAACCTCCTGTCTGCATATAAGTAGTGTTTGGACTACATGAAACGGCCAGAGGAGAATAGTATGTCGGCTGTTGATATGTAGGCTGCTGATAATACGTAGGTTGCTGATATGCGACCTGTTGCGGAGCGGCGTATGTTGCAGGGTAATAAATGGGAGCCTGATACTGATTGTAACCATAAGTACCCCCGATAGGACTGCCCCATGGGTTGAGAGGATATGTCACATTACAGTCGTAGCCGTAACATGCTGAAGCGCCTGTTGGGAAAGCGAACAACATGACAAAGGCAAGCACGAATGTCATGCCGAGAACAAAATAGAGTGATTTGGTTGATGTATTCATATAACATTCATGCTTACACAGATCATTAAGTGGCTTAACATAGCCATATAATGAACAATGTACGCTTATTAAACAGTAATGCAAGTATTGTATAGTAAAACCCAAAAAAAGTCAAGTACCTCGTATAGGTTCAATAGCTTGG
>DHWH01000012.1:1014-3572 GCA_002413065.1 Patescibacteria group bacterium UBA5187 | reverse complement strand
AGTAGTGGAAGAGACTGTGGGGTGGGGGTTGTAATGATTTTAATCATGCCCGTATGAGTGCTTGCAAGAGCAGGATCATCCGATTTTTCTGCGTTGCTAATAAAGAGAGAGTAAAAAACGGGATTACCGTTCGGATCTGTTGCGAGAGAACTGTCTGGTATCCACGTATAACTTTCTGTATTGGAAATATTTTGTGCCAAACTAATTTGGCTTCCCTTAATTATATTTCCGGCGAAAGAGAGTTGAGCCAAAAATATAGTAACCCTGGAGACGTTCGGAGCATTCCATGTAATCGTCTGGGGCACACCTGCCTGCCATGTAACATTCTGACTTGGAGATGCCGACGACACCGACGGACTCGATTTTGTTATACTGTCGATTCCTACAGCATATTTATACAAAGAACTGGATGATTTTGGCGTAACATCAATTTCTGATTTTCCTTTTACTTGAAAAGTCACTTTGCAATCAGAACCCTGGTATGTGCTGGAACTTGGCACTGCACTTACTTTCCCGGCTATTGAAATATCGGGGCATTTTACCGGACGTCCGCAAAAAGAACCTCCATCCCATTCTACAATTGGAAAATTAGCACCGCCTACGGTAACTTCAGGATCGGGATTTGTAGCGCAGTTAGGTTGGCCATCATTAGGAGCGTATGTTAAAGAATTTACGACTACCGACACCGTCACATCATAGGAGGTATTTTCAAAACCTGTCTTGGGAACAAATACTAAAGATCTATAGGAATGAACGGCAACTTTAGAATGAGGCTCAAGTTGAAGCCTGATTCCCCCATCATAGGTATATCCTCCAAAATAAGTGGAAAGATCCAACGAACCAGCGGCATCTTTTGGAAACGGAGGAGAGGTAACGTTAACATCATCCTCTGCATAGTCAGGCAAACAACCTTCCCGAGTAAATCCGGAACGAATATATGCGGGATCTTCAGATGTTTCGTCCATAAAACTAAGTCTCCATGTACTGGCCTTCATGCATGTCGCATCTACATCTCCGAAAGGCGGAACCGCTATTACCGCAAGAAAGCTGTCCTGGGATTCAGAAGCCGTTTTTGATGCGCGATCGTACTGTTCTGTCATCTTTTGAAAAGAAGTGTCCAGGTGATAGTCGTTGGCACAAAGACTATTACTGACCGCATGCGCAGCGTTCGCAAAACAATCCTTTTGTGAATGGAAATAATACGCGTCCATTTTTTGCGGAAGAATTACGGCATTGAATTCATTGGTTTCGTAGTTTGCCTTGGCGCCCAGAGGAATGCATGCAACTACGACCAAAATCAAACCAAAAATCAACGTGTATTTTTTCATATGATAAGTCGGGATCATTTATTTTTTAAAATGTGCGCCTGTACAATATAATCCGCGCCATAAGGAATTTTTGGTGGCAGAATCAAGGCTACCGGTAGCCTTGATGTTATGCATGGATTGAAATGAGAGTGCTGCCTGTCGCGTTGATTGACCATACACTGAGGACTGCAGTTCGTTCGCATCTATACTGAATCCTTCGTGGGAAAGGAAAAGTTGAATTGCGTGCACGCGTGTTTTCTTGTCCTCTTTCCCTTTCTGACTATCCCCAAATTTGATTTCGGAAGTCAGTGCAGAACAAAGAAGAGACTTCATATCAAGCATGGGTTTGTCCAACTTCACTCCAAATATATGGGACATTCTGGCGACCTTGTTCGTAGCGGAAGATACGGATATCTTTTGAGGAGATATTGTTGTGGTAACGGCTGCAAATTGGTTTTGACTTTCAAAATACGTATTCCCTATTTGGATGACAAGACCAAAAACAGCGAGAAAAGCTAAGGGTGGAATAAACGGCCTCAATGTATGAAAATGCGAGCTCATGTAGATAGATATATCATACCTTGGAATGGAACTGGTGTAAACTTACCGCCTCTCCTCTACCACCACCGAAATCCTCTTCAAATCTTTCGGAACTTTCGACCAGGGCGGCACCAATTCTCCGGTGCCGGATTCGATGACCGGTCCGTACAATTTGAATATGGATTGGGTATCGGCAAGAGCGACTCCTGCAAGTTTTTTCTTTATCTCATCAGCAGGAATCGTACCGATCAGCTTCATGTTGCCTTTGGCATGAATGACCAAAGCAGTCTTTTTGTCGGGAGCAAAATCTTTGAGATTGGCAATGCTGAAATCAAGCGCCTCCAAACCGGGCGTCGTGTATTGGAATGAACCGAACGAAGCGACAGTTTCACTGCCTGCGAAACGACTTACCAGATCAGACTTTTTGAAGAGAATGCCGTAGAGCGTGCCATTCAAAGAAACAAGTGCGTGAGTTTTGTCGGTATTCCCCACCTGCGGAGATGCGAATGACGCGCTATAGCCGCCATCGTACATCATATATCCTTGAGGCAACGCAGTTTTCACCTGAGCCAACAAGGAGGCTATAAGCGAGGATTTCAGAGTTGCGGTTGTCGATGCCAGTGCCGCGGGAGTGACAACCACCTTCGTTCCGATGAATCCGCCGGAAATATCCTCGGCAATGCGCGCATATATGGCGTCATATTTCGCCAC
>DHWH01000012.1:316-925 GCA_002413065.1 Patescibacteria group bacterium UBA5187 | reverse complement strand
AAATCGCTTATTGAATCGCTTCGGGATATATTGTATTTTTCACCAGGCTGATCCGCAATTATATTTGTAACTATGCTTCCTGGCATTGCCGCAGACTTAGATCCGGGAATACTAATGGAGTCCGTAAGACGATATACACGTCCTGAGTCATCAGCCAATCGCGTACCGGCAATCAATCGAACCGCTTGAGCGCTATAACTATTGTATACGGTTACCTTGCCCTGAGCTTTTGTACTTATTTCCGGACCAGGAGATGCGAGGACGGTAGATGAGGCGATGCCTTTTATAGTTACGAGTTCATAGGACAACGCACCTTCGGTTGGACTTCCTTTTGCCACATATGTGCCATTCACTGCTATCGGCAGAACCTTAGGGACTATGGTAAAAGTTGCCCGGGAAAAATATGTTGAGGCAACATAGCCTGCTCCGGCAATGACTACGATAATAGCCAACGTAAGGAGAAGCCACTTGCCGCGCTTTCGGGATGAAGTCCGCGGCATGGGAGGCGTCATAGGCATCCTTCTCAAAGGATCTTTTTCAGCTTTCTCGGATTTCTCGATGCGGTGAATCGGCATCTCACGCCCTTTTTCTTCCCTTGCTTCTTCTCTT
>DHWH01000012.1:0-224 GCA_002413065.1 Patescibacteria group bacterium UBA5187 | reverse complement strand
TTCTTCCCTTGCTTCTTCTCTTGCGTCTGCTCCACGCTTTTTGGAATGATCCGCTTCTTTGGAAGATGCTCCCTTTGCTACAGGGATATTGCGGATAGAGCGGCGATCATTTGGGACTATATCTTGAACTCTGCGTGGCATAATTTCTAATAGTATATCATAGTGTTAATGGCAATAGCATACAAAGCCGTAAGACGTCTCCTTTCGGTACCGGCTGCGAATAC
>DHWH01000026.1:18800-35313 GCA_002413065.1 Patescibacteria group bacterium UBA5187 | reverse complement strand
AGTCTATACGTCCTATAATGCTGGTTCTAACTATATTGGTGGATGGTACAGTACATCCGTTATCGATTGTGGTGATTATTATTTTGTATATGAAAGTGGTGATTCTGGTCCCAAACTATTCGGACCATTTGATCTAGATAAGATAGTAACTACTGGGCAGCAAAATCAGTCACCTATCCAGAGTCCTACAACATCATCCCTTCAGGTGACTCAAATAAAAGCTGACATGGGCGCTCAAATATCCAGTACTGATCTGGCTAGGGCAAAAGAGCTTTTTCAAAAAAATAACATAGACATAAGCAAGGTATCGATAGTTAGTTTTTCAACTGATCAGTTTGGAAAGGTTCATATTGGCTGCAGACAATTTTATAAAGGATTACGCTCTTTTAGTGACAGTCTTACATACCATTTTGATGAAACAGGTAAAGCTATGGACCGTTCTGCAATAGACGGCACAAAGAATATATTTATTTCAGGAGATCCAATTGGAAATATCACTCTTTCAGATAAGCCAGGTATAACAATGTATCAGGCAGCTTCAAAGGTATCTACGAAGATGAAATCGAAATCATTTACTGCAGAGCTCGGTGTTCTCGATTTAAATGGTGGAGCATCAGATAAACAGCAAAACTTTGTTCTTGTTTGGAAAATTATGCCAAAAACCGCTCAGATATTCCCGTTTGCTTTGGTCGATGCGCAGAATGGTGATGTGCTTCGTTATGATGACGGTATTCGTTATTAATTTTCAACATAAATATATCTGAAAAATATCATGAAAAAAGCGCTGAAAATTATTCTGTCTATTCTCGGGATCGTTGCTCTAGGTTTTGTTATTTTATATTTTCTTGTAAGGCAGGGTATTATTCCTATAAATATTTTTCCGAACGCGCGAACGCTGTATACTGGTTATGTTGAAATCGAACCAATTTCTTTGATCGACATTAAACTGAGATTAGAAGAAAAGGGCTGTCGTATGCTTGGCCTTAAGAATGAACCATTAAGTCAAAAAGGTGAGCAGCAAAATCGGTGTTTGTATAAGGATGCTGTGGTGCCTTTCGACAAAGAAAATGGTTTAGTGATTATGACCTATGGTCAAGGATGGGGGCCTACGGCATTCTATCTAACAGAAAATAAATTATGGGATACTAAGGATATTCAAGGCTCACCCCAAATAGATAAGTTCAAAGAAGGAGTGGGAAAGGATATTGGGGCTATAGGAAATATTGTACAAATTAAAGAAAACTCCTGGAAGATTACTGATATCAAATACCCCTGGAACGCTATTTACTAATTTATATTAAATCGATATGAAAACTTTTTTCAAACCGACAGTGATGAAATCCGTACTATTTTTTCTTCTGATTTTTTTGACAGTATTTATTCCTAAAACTGCAAAGATATGCAGTATGGCACCGAGCGGCATTGTTTGTGGTACCAACCCAACACAAGGTCTTGGATACCCGACATTTCTTGGGGAGCAGTTTGGAGGAGATGTTGGTTTTCTTAGTTTTAATCCTATCAATTTAATT
Organism: Patescibacteria group bacterium UBA5187; assembly: GCA_002413065.1. Lineage (GTDB taxonomy): Bacteria > Patescibacteriota > Minisyncoccia > Phycocordibacterales > PALSA-1337 > C7867-002. The sequence goes on along the minus strand of DHWH01000026.1, from coordinate 33,784 downwards.
TTGAACATTGTTATTTTCTATTCCATTTCTTCTGGTCTGATTTTTCTATTCAAGAAAGGTTTTATTAAAAGCTAAATATATGGAAAATAATATGAATCAAGATAAAAGAAAATTGTACATCTGGTTATTTGCGATATTGGCAAATGTGGGTACCTATATTGCAATCGTAATAGAGACAATAAACGGAGGACATTTCGGAGTTGATGCCTTTATCAAGTCAATAACAACTGGGGAAAGTTTGGCGTTGCTAGGAATATCGTTATTGATATCTGTCGTACCAATTTGGCTTTCAGGATTAAATTTTCGAGGTAGAAATTATATTGGATACGGTATTCCAATTTTAGTAATTATTTACAGTATTTGGCATTATTACACCTGCAATGGTAAGTTTTGTAATCTAGTCGACATACCTATTATTTTTTCAGCAATAATTTTTATCGTCTTCTTTACACTAGACATTTATCTTCGAAGGTGGTCAGTAAAAATTAGTATTGTTTTGCTCTGTATTGAGATGGTTCTGCTCCTCGGAGGTATTACGTTTGCTATCTACACCTCACACACAAATGCAGTCTCAAATGCACAGCTTTCATTATTGCAACAAGAGAGTTTAAAGGCAACCACTCCAGATGAAATTGGGAAGACATGTGATTCTTTCCCTGATAGCCCAAACAATTCGCTCAGAGGTGAATGCTGGCAAAGAGCTATGACATTATATCCAAATACTGACGTATGTTCATGGTCAAAAGAACCGAGTTCCAAGACACAATGCATTTTTTACCAAGGACTACGCTATAGGGAAAACCTAGAATATGGTTGTGAAGAAAAAGACTCGCTCACTAGCTATAAAAAGAAGGATGATCCTACAGAAAATTCCAGACTACTTCAGTGTTGGGCTGAGAGAGCAAAAATTTATCCTGAATTAAATCTTTGTCAGTACACGTATGAATGGAATCAAGGAAAATGCAATGCTTTCTTCAAGACTACTTCTCGATAGGTATGTCATATCCAACTATTTCAAAATCTGAATTTTTAGAAGCAAGTGAGAATAGATAATCGGGAGTTATTATTCCGGGTACATTCAAGGTCTTAATGACCCCATTTTCCGATAACTGGTTGAATATTAGGTCAGCACAGGCCGCTCTCTTACGTCCATTCTGTGAGAAGCCAAATAAGTATTCCGGGTCTGCGGCTATAGTTTTTAAATTACTCATAACAATGCTTATTTTCGGGGTTATATTCCTAGGTCGTATGATTACCCAATCATTCATGTCTTCATTTAACCAGTCACTTGTTGATAGTTTAGCAATCTGAATATCATTCTCGGGTTTTTGTTCAGTTCCAACTGCTTCGACTATTTGGTCGTCACCCAGATACATTGCTGAATGAGTAAAATAAGGATGAGCAAGTTTATTCATGAGCCATGTTCTTGAGGTTATGTACCTACGGATGAGGATGTCTCCAGGGTTTAACTTACAGGATGATATTTTTTGGCAAGATGAAGTCGAGGTTGGTAAAATTTGATTTACTTGGGATGGAGATAGTCGGAAGATTTGATTGGAGATTCTGTAATATGAGTTCACACCTATTACAGCAAGAACGAAGATGACTATCAGGATCATCAAAAGGGATATCTTTAAGAAAAGGTCCTTATTCATACCAATCATTATATACTTGCTTGCGTTTGTAGTCTCTTGGCAAGATAAACGTCTATATATTCGTAGATTTTGAATTTGGCGGCCAATGAGTTATACTAACAATAAGTTTTAAATCGGGTCATCAATCCTTTGGGATAATGTATATGAAAGATAAATTTTTCAAATTTTATGCCAATCTTCCTATGAATCTTCGTAAGGAGATTGTTTTGGACCTAGGTGCAGACCAAGGTGGTCCTATTACATGGGAAGTGGCTTATCGGGAGATCAATGCTGATACTGAACTTGGTAAGAAGATACTCGATAAGCTCGTTGAACTTAAATTCATACCTACTGAATAAATTATGAATACAAATGTAACTAACAATGCAGTCGAATTAAACCAAGACATCATCAACTTGGTTATTGCTCGCTTGAAGACTATTCCTTCAAATGCAAATCTTTCTGTTGGTAATGACAAAGAGCCAATGTCAGTCGATGCTCTCATCGAGGAAGTTAAAAAACAATCAGAGATTGGTAAGAAGCTGGTCGAATCACAACTCTTTTTCCTTCGCTCGCTTCAAGATTTACCTGTAGCTTAATATGCCCTATGTCACTTCTCATCACTCGTCCAAGATATGAATTGGTCACCCACTATTTCTACCACTGGAGTGAGGAGATCGTAAAAGAAGCCAAGAAAAGGATTTCTAGTGTCATTGACCTGCCAAAAGAGAAGGCTTCACGAAAGCTCGTTGAGAGTTATCTTGCAAAACAGAATCCAGAGATCGTAATCTTTAATGGTCATGGTAATGATGTCTGTATTACCGGCAACGATGAAGAAGTTCTTATCAAATCTGGTGAAAACTCGCACCTTCTCAAGGGTAAGGTGGTCTATATGCGTTCATGTGACTCTGGGAAAACACTTGGACCACAAGCTGTGAAGGAGGGTTGTAAAGCTTTTATCGGTTACAGTGAACTCTTTCGTTTCTGGACTGACAAAGCTCTGGTCAATGATCCTTTGAATGATGATTACGCTAAGCCTTTCTTTGAGACCTCCAATCAAGTTCCATTGGCCCTCATCAAGGGCAAAACGGCCAAGGAAGCTCATGCAGATAGTATGATCGAGTATCGGAAGGTCATCAGCCATCTCCTTACGAGTAACGCCGCTAATTCATTCGTCGTCTCGGACCTTATCTGGAATATGCACAATCAGGTATGCTTGGAGAAATAAAAATCCATGAATGAGATAACACTCTATGTAAATGAAAATCTTATTTTTTCAAAACAAGTTTTTTCCAAAAGGAAAGCAGGGTTCAAACTTTGATCAGGATTTCTTTTTTCATCACGAACGAGGGGTTGCTTTTGAGGGGGCTAATGCTTTCTTTGCATCTGGCGTTAATCATGGAGGAGAAGTTCATTCTATCAGAACTCCCTCTACCACATTCAGCGATCTAAAAGATTGGGTTACTAAAAGTTTTGGCGACGCCCAACCTGTAGAATCGAACTATATCCTCGGTACCTATTACAAAAGGATATGGAGACCTCTAGCTTGTGGTGGACGTCCTCCTAATGTTACTTATCAAGAGAAGCTAAATGAATCTTTTGTTTCATTGAGAATATTACTTACAAAGCTTGAAAAGCTTTTTGAAACGATTGAACCGAATCAAGCTAACTTATCTACATACGGACATAAAATAAGAGAGATTATTTTGCTAGCCTGTATGGAAGTAGAATCCTCGTGGACCGCAGTGCTAAAAGAAAACGGATATTCTTCTGCGAGGCTAAGTACCAATGACTATGTAAAGTTACTCAAACCGATGTTTCTAGACGCCTATGAGCTATCGTTACAATCATATCCCCATTTTCCTAAGTTCACCCCTTTTGATGGGTGGGATCCTAGCAACCCAACTACATCTTTGAGTTGGTATGATGCTTACAATAAAACAAAACATGATAGAGAGGAGAATTTAAAGTTTGCCACTTTAGAAAATGCCGTATATGCGGTTGGTGCAGCGGTAGTGATGTTCCATGCTCAATTCGGTCTAAATTTCGGCACGGGACCATTTGACCAGAAGAGCCCAATAATCAGGAATATTTTTAGAATTGTTACCACCGGTCTCGAAAAGTACGAAAAAGAGTTCTATATTCCCAAGTTTGAGCTAGCATCTGATTCCGGTAAGGCAAATCCTTTGGTGTTAGACTGGACAGCTATCAACTATCAGTTTTAGGGTGACTGTGTGAATGTTGTGAACTTTCTAGTAGGGTACTCATGTTTATTTGGTAACTATCGCACTGAGCTCCTGAATCACAAATTTGGTATAATCCTTCACACCTATCAGTTCTGAAAGCCAAGCTGAGTGGTCACCCTCAACAAGAAGTCTCGATTGAAAGGAGACAAATCCTTTTTTAACCTTGAATTGCAAGGTATTTTCGGATAATGAAAGTTCTGAAAAAATTACTCGCATGATTTGCTCTTTTTCGTGCGAATTCGCAAAAGACCAATATGCTGCAGTGTCTTTCAGCAGTTCTGAAATTTTTACAATGTCTTTGATAACCTCGTGCATAGCTTCATCGGAAGTCTGTTCTTCGCCTTGCAACTTGGTGAGTTCGCCATGGAACTTCGGCCGATCAATCTTGTATTGGACCAAGCCTCATTCCTCAAAATTCGTTCACTTTGCGTTGAATAAGCCTGAGTTCGTGGAAAGGCCTTACCATAGGGAGAAAAGCGTACACAAGGGCGAACAGGTGGGAAGAAGAGGGTGAAGAAAGCTTGATAGCTAAGGGAACAAGCAATAAAGCCGTATTTAGCCCTTTACAGAGCTTGACTTTAGTGTTCTGGTATGCTATACTTGTGAGGTAAACAGTACACCTGTTGAACCGCCCAGGAATCTTCTCGGGTTCCTATCATATACCAGCCGAATGTTTCGGTCGGAATGATCCCAATTATGGGGAGTGGTAAGTCTCTGAAAGGAGATAAAAATGAGAGAGTACATTGTAAACCTCACTAATAACCTCATAGGCAAAAACCGTTACGACGAAGTTTTTCGCCGCATGGATAACAGGAATGAATTCCTGACCCATGTAAAATTCGATCTCGACTCCGGCGACGTTCGAGACATGACCCCCGAGACTCTCGGCAAGATCATGTGCTCGTTTGAAATCGGAGACGTCCTTTCCTCTCACCCAGGCAAGGAAGTCACCTTCAGTGGTGATTGCGAGGATTTCCTTCGGGAAACTGCGTCGCTCTGCTTGGCGTATGCCATTCGGGGTCGGCTCAATCAAGAATTGGAACCCGCCTATCAGCGTCGAGGATCGTTTGACCTGGAGCAATCCGCATTCAAAGGTATCATCGACAATCTTGCTGGTAAGAGGAAAGGAATGACACCTGCACAACGGGAAGTTCCATTCTTCAAACCTGAAGAGTTGAAGGCGCAGCTTGCCAAACTCCCGCAGACCGAAACGAAGCTTGACTTCATCGGTTACGCATGGAAGTGTTTGGGTGAATACATTGGAGTGTTCGAAGACAAGAAGAACCGCAATCGGTTCAACATGTCCAAGAGCGCTTGCGAAAAAGCCAACAGCGGCGTCAATGGGGTCCTTATGAGTGAGGTTCTGGCCAAGTGGCCAAAAGAATAGTTGGGTAAAACCAACTTGGGGAATCGCAAGATTCCCCACTCAACTGGATTTACGATCATAAGATCGCGAACTCTGAGAGTAGTGTATACTTACATAGCACATAGCATGAAAAATATTATTTTTGACTGGTCTGGCGTAGTCCGAGACACAGTGACAAACCAAGTGTGGATTGTTAATCACATATTTAAAAAATATGGAGTAAGTGAGATATCAACGGAAGAATTCAGAAAAAATTGGAAACAGCCGCCAGCTCTTTTCTATCAAAAATATTTACCTGAAGGTTACAACGAAGCGGAGCGATCAAAGTTATTTCAGCAACTACAATTAGACAAAGACTGTCCAAAAGCAACCTCATTTCCTGAAGTAGTAGAACTCATACATAAATGCAAGGAAAAGGGTTATTTCCTTGCTGTCGTAAGTTCTGATTTCCCTGAGACATTACTGCCTGAAGTAAAGGAGTACAGACTCGAAAATGTTTTCAGTGAGATTATCACTGATGCAAACGATAAGTTAGGACCAACCCAGAAAATAATCAAAGACCACAATTTAAATCTAGAAACCACATTTTTTGTCGGGGATAGTAATCATGAGATAGATGTTGCAAAGGAAACAGGGATTAAAAGCGTAGCAGTTACGTGGGGTTTCACTAGTGAGAAAAAATTAAGTGCACATAATCCGGATTATATCGCCCATTATGCACTGGAACTAGGTGAAATTATCTTATGAATAAATCGATCTCTTTTAATGAAACGCCTATTGGTCCATATTCTGAAGACCAGATAAATAAAAACTGGAATACTCCAAAGCGAATTATGGGTGCAAGAAGTGGTAGGCCAAACATTGTAGCGGACCCACTTGATCCTTCTCGCAATGTTTTGGAGATTAAATATCCCCAAGGAAAAGTCGGGCAAGAAGAAGATGGTGGTGGAGCTCAGTGGAGACTTCGATTTGAAGCATCTTATAATAAATGCACTCTCGAATATCAGGTTATGTTTCCTGTAGGTTTTGATTTTGTAAGGGGTGGAAAATTGCCTGGTCTTGGTGGAGGTACTTCACCTGGTGGTGGAAAGAAATCCGACGGCTCGGACGGTTTCTCTGCTCGTATAATGTGGCGAGAGGGAGGTGAGATTTTTCAATACATGTACTGGATGGAACGAGCGCCTGAAAAGAATTGGGGTGATGATTTACCTTGGACCGACGTAAACGGAGACAAGAAACCATTTCGTTTTATCCCTGGCCAATGGCATACTCTCAAAACAGAAATTACAATGAATACACCAGGAGAAAGAGATGGTGAGATAGTCTCTTGGTTTGATGGAAAACTGGCACTATCATGCGTAGGAGCTTTCAGAGCTAAGGATGCAACTTTTGGAATAGATAATTTTAACTTCACTACTTTCTTTGGTGGAAATACTCCTGATTGGGCACCTACAAAAGACGAGGTTGCATACTTTGCGGATTTTAAGATAAATAGCTAAATATTTTTTATGTACGGAGATGACCAAGAACTAAAAGATTTGAGGAAAAAGTGGACCGACATGTCTCATGAAGAAAAGGTTGATCAATTTCTTTGGAAGATGGTTTGGTTTCATCACACTAAACATATTCCCGGGAGTCCAAGCCAAGCTATAGAAAATTTGACTTCAGAATTAAAAAAGTCATCGGAATCTTCGGAGAATTTAACAAAATCTATCCGTAATGCTACCTGGGTCGCAGCAATAATTGGAGGACTGGGTGTTGTCGTTGCCATAGTGAGTTTGGTAAAAGATTTTTAGACATTCTTTGCCGATTTATCCGTCTTATACAGTATACGAGAGAGAATTTTGAATTTGGCGGCCAATGAGTTATACTAACAATAAGTTTTAAATCGGATCATCAATCCTTTGGGATAATGTATATGAAAGACAAATTTTTCAAATTTTACGCCAATCTTCCTTTGAATCTTCGTAAGGAGATCGTTTTAGACCTAGGTGCAGACCAAGGGGGTCCTATTACCTGGGAAGTTGCCTACCGGGAAATCAATGCTGACACGGAACTTGGTAAGACCATACTCGATAAGCTCGTTGAACTTAAATTCATACCCGCAGAATAAATTATGAATACAAAAGTAACTAACAATCCAGTAGAACTAAACCAAGATATCATCAACTTGGTTATTGCTCGTTTGAAGACTATTCCTTCAAATGCAAATCTTTCTGTTGGTAATGATAAGGAGCCTATGTCTGTCGATGCTCTCATCGAGGAGGTTAAGAAGCAATCAGAGATTGGTAAGAAGCTCGTCGAATCACAACTCTTTTTCCTCCGTTCCCTCCAAGATTTACCTGTAGCTTAATATGATCTATGTCACTTCTCATCACTCGTCCAAAATATGAATTGGTCACCCACTATCTCTACCACTGGAGTGAGGAGATCGTAAAAGAAGCCAAGAAAAGGATTTCGAGTGTTATTGACCTACCGAAAGAGAAGGCTTCCCGAAAGCTCGTTGAGAGTTATCTTGCAAAACAGAATCCAGAAATCGTAATTTTTAATGGTCACGGTAATGATATATGTATTACCGGCAATGATGAAGAAGTTCTTATCAAATCTGGTGAAAACTCCCACCTGCTCAAGGATAAAGTGGTCTATATGCGTTCTTGTGATTCTGGTAAGACCCTTGGACCGCAGGCAGTGAAGGAGGGCTGCAAAGCATTTATAGGTTACAGCGAACTTTTCCGTTTCTGGACCGACAAAGCTCTGGTCAATGACCCTTTGAATGATGATTATGCAAAACCTTTCTTTGAGACTTCAAATCAAGTACCGCTCTCGCTTATCAAGGGTAAGACGGCCAAGGACGCCCACGCTGATAGTATGATCGAGTACCGTAAGGTCATCAGCAATTTACTCACAAGTAATGCAGCAAACTCCTTTGTCGTTTCCGACCTCATTTGGAATATGCATAATCAGGTGTGTCTGGAAAAGTAGCTTATGGAAAAAATAAAGATTGCCGAAGAAAATGTCTTACCTTTCTATGGGCAGTTACTCCTTAATTACACTGGTATATCCGATATCGGTTCTAGGAACGAAATTCGTAATAATAGGTGAAATAGTTTTTTTGAGAAAATTTAAAAAACTGCGTCCTGTGGATAGCGGAAATTTTTAGGTCTCGATGATGCTGCCATTTTTAGTAATGGGAATACTTATGTTCTTGGGAAGGGGGTAAATAGTTTTGTAGTTGACACCCACTACATTTATATGCTAGAATTTATAGCAGTTTTTTGTTTATTTTGAAATAAGGTTTTAAATAGGTGTACCTTTGAACACCAGAATAGGAGATTGCTTGAACATCACTTATCACGATATCTTTGGCTATATCGCTGGTGCTGTGATGATTATAGGGATGTTTCCCTATGTTCACAGCATCGTTGTAACCAAAGAGACCAAGTTGAATCGGGCTTCATGGGCCATCTGGTCATCCATTGGGATTATAAACCTCACCGCTTACTTTTTTGCCGGAGAGAAAGAAACGATCTGGTATGTTATTGCAGCAGCAGTCAACCCGACCATTTTATTTTTTCTTTCCCTTAGATTCGGCGAAAAACAGTGGTACCGGAGCGATACAGTCTGCTTGGTACTTGCCGCCATGGCTTTGGTAATTTGGAGGCTGACTGGCAGTCCAGTTTTGGCTTTGATCGCCGGGTTGGTGGCAGATGCACTCGGGATTGTACCCACTTTCCTCAAGGTGAGGCGCGATCCTTTCTCTGAAAATCTACTCGGCTGGCTCGCACTTTTCACCGCCAGTGTGTGCAATGTCATTGCGATCAAGGAATGGACATGGGCGAACGGCGTCTACAATGTACACGCCGTTTCCGGATCTTTCCTTGTTGTATGGTTCATTGTGAAAGGGCAATTTTTTTCCAAGACCGCTTCCAGATAGGGGCGGTCATTTTTTATTCCCAGGAAAGTTGACGCCATGCAATCGGAATGGTAATTTCAGCACAGAGGTTCTTTGAGCCTCGAATGTTCGCAACCCCCAACAATCAACCCCGGAGGTCAGTTTGACAGAAACAGATGATGTAAATGTCCCCGCAATCGCTATAGACGGAGTGACTGGTAGCGGCAAGGGTACAGTCCGTGGCATAGTGGCAAAGAAGCTCGGATTTAACCAGCTGGACAGCGGCGTCCTGTACCGGGCGCTTGCATTGGTATCGATCCGCAAAGGCATCAGTGGTTCGCAGAATCTGGCCGCTGCCGCCGCGTGTCTTCATTTGAAGATGGTGGATCATACCGTTTTCCTTGACGGAGTGGATGAGACGGTGATCATCCGATCCGATGAAATGGGAAAGGCAGCGAGCATTGTCGCCCAAATCCCGGAAGTTCGCGCGGCACTTCGCGGTTTCCAGTTGAGCATGCGCACATTGCCGGGTCTCGTAGCGGATGGAAGGGATCAGGGAGAAATTTTCGACACTCGCCACCGATTCTTCCTCGAGGCCTCGGCGGAGATTCGCGCCAAGCGCCGGGTGGAGCAGTTCACTCGCATGGATTTGTCGGCGGATTACGAAACGATCTTAGCCGAGATCAACCGTCGTGATGAATCAGATTTCACGCGAAAGGTAAGTCCTCTCAAGATCCATCCCCGGGCATGGCGGATTGATACGAGCAATATTAATGCCGAAGAAACCGCAGAAATCATTCTTGCTCACTACGGCAAGCCATTCTGATCCTGTTGTGCGACCGTCATATTCATACCCACTCGTGCCGAAGGTTTTTCTTCGGCATTTTTATATAGTAAACATACAGAAGGATGTCCGCAGGCTACATTTTGCAAAATACTTTTAAGTGTGTCATTATTTTATCCAGATGCAAAAAACAAAAACAAACTCAATCCAACCAGTAATTATCGGCCTTACCGGCCCTGATGGCGCAGGTAAAAGAGAAATTGCTAAACGTTTAAAATCAACACCGACATTCATTCATCTCTCCAGCAGGGAGTTGCTGATGATTGAGATCCGAGCGCGGCAACGATTGGAAAGTCGTGCCAATCTCAATAGGGTAGCCGATGAATTTCGGACCGAGTATGGACCGGATTACATCGCCTACTTTCTGTACGCGCTTGCAAACCGTTTCGGTTACTCGACCGTTATCGAGTCTATCTCTACGGTAGCCGAGATTGAGGCGATCCGTCGCTCCGCGCTCATTCGCGATAGGAAATTTATTCTTGTCGCTATTGATGCAAATCCGGAGGTTCGTTACGAACGGATCAGGAACGCGAGGAAAGGAGAAATCGGAGAGATTTCTCTCGGAACATTTTTGGAGCAGCAGAGCGAAATGGAGTCAGCTGATCCTCATAAACCTGGTATGTCGGCTTGTCGCAAGCTGGCCGATACCGTTTTCATTAATGATGGAACGCTTCCTGAATTCCATCGCACCGTTCATACCGGCCTTCGGAGGCTTGGCGCCTTCTGATCGAATAACGTGCAATCCGCTCGCCGCAATCTGTGGCGATTTTTTTATTTGCGCGACTCTAGCCTCTTTTTTCCAGAAAATTATATATCTTTGAAAAGAATCGTTCGAATCCGGTGAGCGCCATGATGATCATGAATGTGAATGTGGCGGCGGGCAGGAGAAGGAACAGATAGAAAATGATCATTGCCACCCAGACACCCATGCAGGCGTTGCATGAAACAAGAGTTCCGAAAAATCCGCGGAATCCCTCATCTGATATTTCCCAGACTTCCTTGTCGTTTACAATTTTTTTGTCCCGGAATGGCGCGCGCAGAATATCGGTAACATTTTCCTGTGTAATGATGTCCGTCAGCCTGTATACTCCTAAGGCGAAGATGAAAATCACCATCCAATTGAGCTGCTGCAGGATAGGGGCGGATTGGACATCAATATAATGCAGGATAATAATATTGAGGATCAGGAAGGCAAGTATATCGATGGTGTACCATCTATAGCGTGAATCTTTTTTCATACCTATCTAGTGACGAAATACGCTGTTTTTGCTTACCTTCGCGTATTTACAGGGTTTTATATCGGTTGGCATGGCTGAAGTTACGCACATTGCCTCGAATATCCCGTATGCTATAGTTTCTTTGTTACTATTAAAATGCGTTCTATAATTTTATCCGTCATATGACAAAAACAGCCAAAGGAATTTTGTGGGTTATCGCACTTGTGATCGTTGTGCTTATTATTGTGAACGTTTCAAGTAAAGGGGGTAAAAATTCGAATACGGCCTCGAGTACACCAATTAAGATTGGGTTTACCGGACCTCTTACCGGCGATGTGGCAAATATTGGCCAGAATGCAAAGGCTGCAGTGGAAATTGCAGTAGGAGAAATTAATTCGGCTGGTGGTATAAACGGCCGCCAGATTGAAATGGTCTACGAAGACGATAGGTGCGCAGGCCCTGAAGGGGTCAAAGCGGCAAATAAACTCATAAATGTAGATAACGTTACAGCTATTTTAGGCAGTGTCTGTTCGCCAGCAACACTTTCGTTTGCTCCGATAGCTGAGAAAGCACAGACACCAGTGTTGTCATACTGTTCAACAGCGCCAAAGATAAGTGAATCAGGAGATTATATTTTCAGAGATGTGCCGTCAGATCTTTTCCAAGCAGGTTTTGCTGCTAAGTATACTTACAACACCCTTGGAAAGAGAAAGGTTGCTATCATCAATGTTAACAATGACTGGGGTCTTGGTTTGAAGAAGGCCTTCAGTGATGCATTCAAAGCACTTGGCGGTCAGGTTGTACTTGAAGACGGAGATGATCCAACAAGCAAAGATCTCCGAACTCAAATGGCCAAGGTCAAATCATCGGGTGCTGATCTTCTTTACTTTGCCGGTTTTCCTGATGGTACGGTTGCTGGCTTGAAGGAAGCAAAAACTCTCAAGTTGACCCAGACGATCTTTGGAGCTGATGCTTGGGATGATAATAAAATCTGGGACTCTCTCGGTTCAAGTGCAGATGGAGTTATGTATACCCGTGTCGGAACAAATTCCAGTGATGCCTTCAAGACAAAAATGAAGGAGAAGCTCGGTAATGACAGTATTGTATATTGCAGTAATTATGCGTATGACGGCCTCAAGATATTGGCTGATGCTATTAAGACAGCTGGTACAGACAGGACCGCCGTAAAAAATGCATTGTATTCTATCAAGCACGTAAACGGAGTTTCTAGTTCTCTTATTGAATTCGATGCGAATGGAGATCCTAAAGAAGCAAATTACGTTATTGATATAATCAAAAACGGTAAAGCAGAGATTGTGAAGTAATGAGATACAGAAGTTAAATAGAAACAAAAAACCGCACGTCTTACGCGTGCGGTTTTTTGTTGGGCCTCTTCTTTTCGTTACTCGACCCTGCGTTGAATTTATCCTTTAAAAAAGTTAGAATTTACCCACATTCTATGGATATCCTTCCTCAGCTCATATTGAACAGCATCATTGCCGGGGCAATCTACACAATGATCGCTCTCGGTTTCAACCTCATTTACGGCACAGTAAAGTTTTTTGATCTCGGATACGGAGCCCTTACGGCAGTCGGGGGATACTCCGTCTTTTATTTTTACAAAACGCTTGGTATCAATATATATGCATCTATTATTTTGGGAGCCATTATCGCCGGAATCATCGGCTTCATTGTCTACAAACTTGTGTACACGCCTTTGCGTACGCGCAAATCATCAGGCATGGTGATGCTGGTGGCATCGCTCGGCGTATTGACCGCAGCTCAAGCCATCATCGCAATCATATTTACCAGTCAGTTCCAGACTCTTTCGATCAATGCGGGGACAGAACGCGTATTCACAATTTTTGGCGGCGTGATCACGCAGACACAATTGATCACATTGGTTCTCGGTCTTGGCATCATGATCGTGATGGCACTCGTTTTCAAGTTTTCACTTTTTGGCAAAGCCATCAAAGCGATAGGTGATGACGAGGAAGTTTCCAAGATCGTCGGCATCAATACGAATAAAATTATCGGTTGGGTATTTTTTATAGGATCTGCCATCGGAGGTTTGGCTGGAATATTGATAGGTTTTGATACAGGCATAGAACCGACGATGGGATTGTCGTTGCTTTTGAAAGGTGTGATCGCCTCGATCATCGGCGGCATCGGCAATGTATACGGCGGCGTGTTGGGCGCGTTCCTATTGGCTTTCATCGAGAACTTCGGCATCTGGAAGATTTCAGGTGAATGGAAGGACGCGATCGCATTCGGTGTGCTGATATTATTCTTATTATTCAGGCCGCAGGGAATTTTAAGGCGGTAGGAGTTAAGAATAAGATAAGCTACTATTTAAGAAAATATGGAATACCTCATTCACCTCGCAATATTGATCTCAATCTACGCCATCCTTGGACTCTCTTTGAACTTAGTCGTGGCTATACAGGACTACTGAGCATAACGCAGGCCGCTTTCTATGGCATGGGTGCATATGTCACGGCGATCCTTCTCACTGGAACAGGGATGAACTTTTTCCTGTCCGTCATCATTGGAATGCTCATTACCGGAGCCTGCAGTCTGCTCATCGGTTTCGTACTTTCGAAATTCAAAGATGACTATTATGCTCTCGGCTCATTCGGCTTCAACGTCATCATTTACAGCATATTTTTGAATTGGCAAGGACTCACGCGAGGACCTCTGGGGATTCCGGGTATCGCACGTCCATCATTATTCGGTTTTACATTTTCAGATAATCTTTCTTTTCTGATCTTATCAGTCGTATTTGTGGCCATAGTGTATGGCATCTGCCGTTTTATCGCCGGATCTTCGTTCGGTCGCGTGCTCAAAGCCATTCGCGAAGATGATCAGGCAATCGAGATCTTCGGGTATCGTACCATTTCATATAAGTTGATGATATTCGTGGTCAGCGCGATGCTGGCTTCGATCGCAGGATCCTTATTCGCAAGTTACATCACCTTTATCGATCCATCTTCATTCAGTCTGATAGAGTCGATCTTCATTCTCGCGGTCATCATCCTTGGAGGTCTGGCCAGCAACAAAGGTTCGATCTGGGGCGCGGTCTTTCTCATTTTACTTCCGGAAATCCTGCGCTTCGTCGGATTTCCTGATGATATCGCCGCTCAGATGCGTCAGGTGACATATGGCGTTATACTTATATTATTGATGTTATATAGGCCGCAAGGGTTGGTCGGGGAATATAGGTTGTAAACTTCCTTGGTAACATTTGACAAATAAAGCCTAACGATTACAATGTATTTATGTTTTGGGATTTTCCCACGTTCGCCCGTTTTCTTCGGAAGGCGGGCGAGGAATGTTTCTAAAGAGCCTGATGAATTTTTCAAGTATTTCAGAAAATTCTCTTTTTGTTAAAGTAGCCATCTTATTATCAAGTCTCCTGTAATCAAAATATCTGACTTGGGCTAAAAACACCGACGTTGTTTGATCGTTCACTGATAGAGGTACATACCATGTGCCGTGTTTCATTTTGCCGATCATGGGTAAGCCGATGAATGATTCTGTATCTAATTTTCTTAAAATAAGGACTGGACGATCAAAAGTGGGACCTTTGCCGCAAATCTCACTGCCAATATTAACTCCAATGTGACACCACCAAATTTCCCCTTCATTGAATAATGGGGGAATATGAGTATGTGCATCAAATTTTAGTTTACAAATGAACCATTCTGAGAACTTTTTTATGAATATATGCATGCAAACATCATATATGGCCGAGATAAATTCTAAATAAAATAAAGTTAAAATCT
>DHWH01000026.1:17003-18734 GCA_002413065.1 Patescibacteria group bacterium UBA5187 | reverse complement strand
AATATTGCTATATGCCCATTCTTTCCACTAAAAATCTCGTAAAACACTTCGACGGTATCTATGCCGTCAATAAACTTTCAATTTCATTTGAAGCGGGAAAGATAACCAGTATCGTCGGCCCCAATGGTTCCGGAAAGTCTACGTTCATCAACACTATTACAGGTATGCACTTTCCTGATGCAGGAGAGATCATCATTTCCGGCAGTGCACATCTGACCCGCATCTATCCTCACGACGTGCCATTCTACGGCATGACACGCACATTCCAGGATGTAAGATTATTCGAACAGATGCCGGTGCTCGATAATATCCTGGTCGTCATGACCGAACGAAACATCTGGTCGGCATTGTTCGAGAAACATACGTCGTTTCATTTGGCACAGGCCGAAGCAGTGCTTACCAAAGTCGGTCTATGGGAAAAGAGAAATGAGTTGGCGAAAAATCTGTCTTACGGTCAGCGCAAACTCCTCGAGATCGCCCGCGTGCTCGCCATAGTGCATAATAGTTCGAGCGACATCAATGTCATCTTTTTTGACGAGCCATTCGCCGGGCTATTTCCTGAAATGAGAAAGATTGTCGTCACAGTCATGAAAGAATTGCGAGAGCAGGGTAAGGCAGTCATTCTCGTCGAGCACAATATGGATCTGATTCGCGAACTTTCTGATTATTTGTATGTGCTGGATGCTGGGCAACTTTTGGCAGAGGGCAAGCCGGAGGAAGTTCTTGCGAGAAAGGATGTTATCGAAGCGTATTTGGGGGAGTAGGTTACTGTTGATCGATAGTACCTTCGTTCCAGAGAAATTCGAATATTCTTTTGAATGTCGTTGTGAACTCCTCGCTTTTGACAATAAATCCGAAGTTATCTTTTTTAGTTGAAAAGAAAGCAACCTTATCCTCATACAATCCAATAGCACCCGGAATTTTAAAATCTTTTGGTAGATAACGTGACTCGCGTAGCAATTCTTTGTTCGAACTGAGCAATGGCGCATCAGGTCTGTTGTGTGAAGGGTATAGGGTCTGCGCGCGAATTTCTTTTTTTCTGCGCTGTTCAACCCATTTCTCGAAAAAGTCTTTGCCAACTACGTCAAGAATTTGATCAATAGGCGTGATGGATTGGATGGCGCTTCCTGGCTTTGATTTTAATATGTCCTCGTAAATGGCTTCTATTCCGGATCGGCCCGTATAAAATTTAATTGTCGGTGTATTGTTTTTCCTACTTTTTATTTGTTGGAGATGAGGAATAATTTTCTGAGCCGCATCGAGATTTTTTTGCATATTTCTAGCAATGATTTCGGGAGATTCTGCGGAATACAAAGACTTGCGTCCGCGGGGAATACGAACAACCATGCCTTTCTTTATGAGCTCGTCAATTACCAGGTAACAGGTCGGTCGCTTGATCCCGCTTTCATGCGCTATGGAACTAATAGTAAACTGGCCCAGTTCCAAGGCTTTTGTGTATACGGAAGCCTCCTTTTCGGTGAGACCGAATGCCACGAGTTGTTTTATATAATCCATGTAAAGGCATAGTACAGTATCTTTACAAAGTGTCAACTATTCTGACGTATCAATCATTACCTCATATTATAAGGCGTATAATTCTATTTTAAGAATAAAATTGTTGACATTAGTTGTTAATCCATCTAAAATTATGTTTTAACATATATATTCTTATGAAAAAATCTATCTACGCATTGTTTGGATTTGTTCTTATTGTCCTTGTGATTTCTGCAT
>DHWH01000026.1:6455-16880 GCA_002413065.1 Patescibacteria group bacterium UBA5187 | reverse complement strand
ATTAAGAACAGTAGGATTCAAAACGAATTTAATTTTGGCGCTGTGCTTCCACTCACGGGTCCTTCTGCAAGTATTGGAGAACTGCTGAGAGAGGGCTATCAGTTTAAGGCAGATCAATTTAGTGAACAAGGCATTCTTGTACATATTTATATACAAGATTCAGCCTCAGATCCTAAGCAGGCGATTTCGGCGTTTAATAATCTTGTCGATGTCCACAAGGTACTTACTGTGGTAACGGGTGTATCTTCTGGCAGTATGGTACTCAAACCTATTGTTGAGCAGAGAAAGAATGTTATTTTGTGGGCTGATTCTACACATCCAGCTCTTACTCAAGACACTTCATTTGTGTTAAGACATGCCAGTACCGCTCAAGATGGTGCGCGCATGATTGTCGAGTCTATTATTAAACAGGGAGCCAAAAAAGTTGGCATTCTTTTTCAGCAAGATGAATGGGGTGTGATTCTTAATCAGATGTTAATTGAAGATCTTAAACGTAATGGAATAGACTCGGTATCTGAAACACTAGACAACAAAGATTCTGATTTTAGAAGTCAGATTTCAAAATTAAAATCGGCAAATCCTGACGCGATCGTCTACGGTGTTCTTTGTCCTGCGATAGGGACTGCAATCAAGCAAACCAGAGAAATGGGATATAAGGGTCAACTATACTCAGGTGTAGGGTTTGGTATTGCGCCCGAAGCACAAAGGATAGCGGGTGAATACGCAAAAGGATTGATATACCAGAAATACAAACTGAGTTCTCAGTTTTCTGTTGATTATAAAAAGCGCTACGGAACAGACGCGTCACCACTTGGGTATGTGACATATACAGATTTAGAACTTATGGTTTATGCAGTTCAGCAGACGAAATCAAATGATCCGGCTGTTATTATACGCTTTATAAAGAATCTCGGTTCATTCAAAGGAACGTACGAGTCAGTTTCTATCGAATCGAACGGGGACATTATTATTCCAACGATGATGGAGGTGTGGTAGGAGGATTTTTCTGTTTAATAACATCTCGTACAATTTCATCTTTTGATTTTGACTATAACGGATGCCGATAAGGTCTTGTTTGCGCATGACAATTGTCGTTTCACTGTAAAAACCAATATGCTACTATTACTAACGTACTCTAAAACGTTATTATTTAATATATTTTAACGAATCAAAAGAACAGCAAGTTAGGATTAATTGCAGTCGTCGGCATTATTGTTGTCGTAGTCATTGCGCTCATGCGCCCGACAGATAAACAGACAGTTAAGATTGGCCTTATCGCACCACTTACCGGACCAGGCGCGGTATTCGGCAATTCCATTGACCGGGCGATAAAGCTTGCTCAACAGGATACAAAAAATACGAAGTTTACATATAAAGTTATTGTAGAGGATGACGGTACCAATCCTACTCAGTCAGCAAGTGCCGCTCAAAAACTTATCAATGTCGATAAGGTGCAAGTGCTTATTTCGATGACATCCGGAACGGGAAATGCCGTAAAGCCCATCGCTACAAGCAATAAAGTTCCAAATATCTGTATTTGCTCGGATATTTCGGTCGCCAATGCTGATTATAATTTTACAAACCTGATCTTGCCGGATGATGAAGCCGGAGGTTGGCTGGCCGCAGCCCAAAAGCAAGGCGTTCACTCTATTGCAATTCTTCACCAAAATCAGCAAGGCATAAATGCAATTATCAATTCAATCAAAAAACTCGCCTCTCAATACAAAATATCTATAGTGTACGAGGATCAATGGGATCCGACTGTGCGTGATTTCAAAACAATTATCACCAAGGCTCGCGCTTCCAAACCTGACGTTTTCTATATGGTCGCATTTCCGCCGACGGAAGATATTATCGGTCAGGAACTCAAGGATCTTGGCGTAAAAAATATCAGCAGTTCTGCAGGTTTCGGCATCAGTGCAAAGCCGGAACTGTTCGACGGGCTTTGGTATAACGATGCTAATGTCTCTGATATTTCATTTCGTACTCGATTTGAAGAGCAGTTTCCAACCATTCGCTTTAATGTACGTTCTGCGCCATTCGGATATGATTCATTCATGATGATCGTGAATAGTTTCGAGAGCGGCACTGATCTCAATGCGTATCTCTCGAATCTGACTACCTTTGACGGCAAAGCGGGCAAAATCACTAAAGAAGCAGGTACGCGTAATTTTCATTCAGCGCCCGGTTTCTGGATTATTAAGAATGGAAAATCGGAGCCATTAAATGTAAAATAGCTTCATGTCCAAACCAACAAAAATACTTCTTGTTTTATTAATTATAATTTCGGCGATTGTTCTCATTGTTCAAAATCGTACAAAGACAACCTCGTCAAATAAATCTATAAAAATTGGTGTAATAGCCCCACTTACTGGAAATGCCGCTACTTATGGGGAACAGCTCAAAAAAGGCATAGATATAGCACTCACTCAAATTAAAAAAGAAAATGGCGCACAACTTGATGTCATCTTTGCAGACAATCAGTTCGACCCAAAAATCGGTCTTACCGCATATGAAAAACTGGTCAATTTTGAGAAAGTGAAATATCTTATTTCATTTGGCGGAAATGTGTGTCCAGTCATCAATCCTCGAGCCCAAAAAGATAAGATTGTTAACTTTGCTACAGGATGTAATACGCTCTCGTTCATGGAACCTTTCAGCTATAACTTTCGTTTTGATGTCAGTGAAGCGGCTGCAAGTAAGGCGCTTATGGATTATGCGTCTGCTAAATTGCAAACAAAAAAACTGGCATTACTGTACGTAAATAATGATTGGGGTTCCATTGTTTCCCAGACTATCAAAGACGCATCGCAAAGTGATGGCATTTCCGTTGTTGCAGAAGAAAAATTTGATGAACAGAGCCGTGATATCCGTACTCAATTAGTAAAAATAAAGGCTGCTAAACCCGATAGTATTTTCTTCGTGTCTTTGGTTAACTTTACTCCTGCATTATTAAAACAGATAAAAGAGTCACGCATACAGGCATACTTACTTACAAATATAAGTATCCAAGGTGCGAATGCCGATGCGTTAGGTTCGAATGCAGAAGGCGTTATTTATTCTGCTCCCAAATTGACGCAAGCCGAAAGTCCTCGAAATGTTCCATTTACGGAAGCTTTTCCTGATCCAAATTCGCGCAATTTTGCTTCATGGGGTTTTGATAGTGTTAACTTGTTAGCGGATGCTTTTGCAACCAAAGGTAATAACCCAGAGAAAGTTGCTGAGTATTTACATAGTGTCAAAAATTATCCAGGTGCATTTGGTGTCATTAATTACGATGCACATGGTGAGCTTCAGTTGAATTATCAGATAAAAATAATTAAAAACGGCAAATTCATGAGTGCCAAATAATTCAAATAATTTATGCCCACCTCCACCGAAACCCTCCTTTCACTTCGCGACATCCACGTCCATTATGGCGGGGTCAAAGCCTTGGATGGTGCCTCGGTCTACATAGATGAAGGGGAAGTTGTGGCACTCATGGGGCCGAACGGTGCGGGCAAGTCAACGATATTGAAAGCTATATTTGGTTTGGCGCCGATCGAATCGGGAAAGGTGTTGTGGGAAGGCCAGGAATTCAAACCTATATCTCATGAAGTCGTACGACGCGGCATTTCATTTGTTCCGCAGGGAAGACGCGTTTTCAGGCATCTGACGGTCTTGGAAAATTTGGAAATAGGTGGCTGGGAAATTCGGAGTGCAAAAGAACGGTATGAACGCATAGAAAATGTGCTCGAGCTTTTTCCTGCATTGCGCGCAAAGCTCAAGGCAAAATCCGGCACGCTATCCGGTGGACAACAGCAGATGCTCGCTATTGCACGAGGACTCATGACTGATCCGAAAGTTCTTCTTCTGGATGAACCGTCTCTCGGTTTGGCGCCCAAGATTGTCAAAGAGGTATTCGCCAAGATCAAGGAAGTGAATGAAAAACGCAGAATGGCGATCTTTGTAGTTGAACACAATTTAAAATCACTTTTGGAAATTACCAGTCGCGCATATGTTCTGGATAAAGGAAAAATCTATACCGAAGGGGTGCCGAGCGAGATTGTTAAAAACGGCATATTGGAGAAAGTGTTTCTGGGAAAAGCATAATGCAAATAACTATGAGCATAGATTCTGCAAAAACAATTATCTGCTACGGTGATTCCAATACATGGGGTGCTGTTCCTGGGACCGATCAAAGATATTCACGGGATATCAGGTGGCCGTCTGTTCTTCAGAAACATCTGGGATCCGGGTATGAAGTGATCAGCGAAGGTTTATGTGGCAGGACGCTGAAATCAGATAAATCATCTCCTGAATTGAACGGCATTACTTATGTGTTGCCGTGTATGTTTTCGCATGAACCTGTGGACCGATTTATTATTATGTTGGGAACGAATGATGTAAACGACAAGTATCAATTGAGTCCTGATGAGATCGCCAATAATCTTCTTGAGACAATTTCTATAATCAGAAATGCCGAGATGCATGGTACGCCCAAGATTCTTATTATCTGTCCGCCGCGGATCATAGCATCTGATAATGGATGGCACGAGTCTTTCATTGAGGGAATGGAAAAGATACGGAAGCTTCCGGAGTTATATAAAAAAGTTGCGGCTGAGACGAACAGTACTTTTATTGATGCCAATGATTCGATTGTATCGAGCAAGATCGATGGTATACATCTTGACGAGTCAGAACAGTTAAAATTGGCAAAAACCGTTTATGATGCTCTTGTATAAGCTGTAAACCATTTTCCGGCACATTTCGTACTAAAAGTAGAAGCATTACTTTAGCGTAGTCGAACTAAAGGCTTCACTTATACCTTCTAACCTTCAAAATACCATGTGGACTCAATGGGTAAACGGTATTTTAGGCTTATGGGTATTGATTTCCCCATTTCTCGGCTTTTCCCCTGATGGCATGACTACAAACCTCGTTATTGTAGGAATCCTCGTAGCCATTCTCGGATTTGCCGGTGCAGTGCAAGAACGCAAATACAGGGAAGACGTACACACCCATACGCATCAGCATGCCTAAATCTATCGCTCAATTACAACATTCGCCATGAACAATTCGTGGCGAATGTTCGTACACATTGATTTATAAGCTATCTATGCTATAATTGAACCTCAAGAAACGCGTCGAATTTCTTCAATATTACATTATATCAATATCATGCAAGGAACAATCAAGACCCTTACAGAGAAAGGATTTGGATTCATTGCTCGCGAAGGCGAAGCAAAGGACCTTTTCTTCCACTCTAACGATCTTTCAGGCGTATCTTTCAATGAGCTCAAAGTTGGCGACACCGTCAATTTCGAGATCGTAGATGGCCAAAAAGGACCAAGTGCAAAGAATGTAACACGCGTTTAATACGCCTGTTCGCTCTAGCAACAGAAAAACCGCATTCGAAAGGATGCGGTTTTTCTGTTGCCTTGCCGAATTTATGCTCTTCATGTTATCGTGACCAATAAGTAACAGCCCCTTATCCGTCACGTCTCAATCTATATATCATGAAATCAATTATTCATAACCGCATAGCGTATATCGTAGTGGCTGTGGTTATTTTTTGCACAGCGGGCATGTTTGCGGGTGCTGTGCACACGGCGCATGCAGATTATTATGACGATTACGGGTACGGGGATTATGGCTATGGAGGCTCTATCGGTTTTTCGGCGGGATTTTCAGCCGGCTTCGGCGGATATGATTCGTACTCAGGAAATTGCTGCCAATCTTCTTATTACGGCGGATCATCATGCTGTAGTTCATACTCGGGGTATTCAGGCTGCTGCAGTCAGTCCTATTGCTGTTCCAATTCATACGGATCTTATTCTCACAACAGTTATTACTCATATCCTGTTTTACAGCCAATTATCTATCCGGCTCCGCAACAGCACTATTATCAGCAGTACCAGCCGCATTATTACTCGCAACCTTACTACGTCCCGCAGCCCAATTATTATGTCCAGCCGTCCTGGCAGCAGCCGATGTATTATAGGAATTATTGAGTGCTTAGCGCTTTCCGATCCTTCTAAAAAGCTCCAATTTCTGGTACTATTTCCTTCATGAACGATAAATTCCTGAAGCCGTATGATCCGAAAACGACCGAAGACCGCATATATGCACTCTGGGAAGAGAGTGGTTTTTTCAATCCGGACAAATTGCCTGAACGCAACCAAAAGGGCGAACCATTTTCCATCGTGTTGCCGCCGCCTAACGTGACCGGGGTTTTGCATATGGGAAGCGCTCTGATGCTGGCCATTGAAGATATCATGGTCAGATATGCCCGAATGAAAGGCAAAAAAACAGTATGGATCCCCGGAACAGATCATGCAGCTATCGCCACTCAGGCGGTCGTGGAAAAAGACATTCAAAAGAAAGAAGGAAAATCGAGACATGATCTCGGCCGCGAAGAACTACTCAAGCGCATAGATGTATTCGCGCAGCAAAGCCGGGATACGATCGTGAAGCAAATGCGCAAGATGGGCTGTTCCATCGATTGGTCGCGCGAAGCATTCACGCTGGATGAAGCACGCAATTTTGCCGTACGCACAGCTTTTAAAAAAATGTACGATGATGGTCTGATCTATCGCGGCAACCGCGTCGTCAATTGGGATCCGAAAGGGCAGACAACTATCTCTGATGATGAGATCGAATACGAAACTCGCAAAACAAAACTGTATACATTTAAATATTCAAAAGATATTCCGATTTCGATTTCGACCACTCGACCGGAAACCAAATTAGGTGATACTGCTATTGCCGTACATCCTGATGATGCGAGATACGCGCACTATGTCGGCAAGGAATACGATGCGGTATTTGCCGGCGAACCGATCCATTTAAAAGTGATCGCCGATCGTTCTGTGGAACCTGAGTTTGGTACGGGTGCTCTCGGCGTGACGCCTGCACATAGTTCGATTGACTGGGAAATGGCGCAAAGACATGTTTTGCCTTTGAAACAGGTTATCAATGAATACGCCAAAATGACGGCCGGCAGTGACGCCATAAAAGGAAAAAAAGTAGCTGAGGCTCGCGAGGCTGTGGTTGCTTGGCTCAAAGAACAAGGTCTGCTCGAGAAAGAGGAAGATATCGAACATAACATAAGTATCGCCCAGCGTACGGGCGGTGTCATCGAGCCATTGCCAAAATTGCAGTGGTTCGTCGGCGTGAATACAGAATTTGAACGTGACGGAAAAACGACGACCTTGAAAACATTAATGAAAGAAGCTGTTGCCGGTTCATCTGCGATACAGGTTATTCCAGAACGATTTGAAAAAGTATATTTTCATTGGATAGAGAATTTGCGCGATTGGTGCATCTCGCGGCAGATTTGGTATGGGCATCGCGTGCCGGTGTGGTATAAGGGTGCTGAATTATACTGCGGCATGGAAGCTCCCAAGGGTGAAGGTTGGACGCAAGATGAAGATACTCTCGATACGTGGTTTTCTTCAGGTCTTTGGACATTCTCGACGCTTGGTTGGCCGGATGAGGCTGAATTCAAAAAGAATCGGGCATATCATCCCACAACTATTCTTGAGACAGGTTCGGACATTCTCTTTTTCTGGGTTGCGCGCATGATACTCATGAGCACGTACCTGTTGAATGAAGCGCCATTCAAAACAGTGTATTTGCACGGGCTTGTTCGCGATGCGCAGGGAAGAAAGATCAGCAAGTCTCTGGGAAATAACATTGACCCTTTGGATATGATCGCAAAATACGGCGCTGATGCAGTGCGCATGTCTCTCATCGTAGGTGTTGGTCCGGGTAATGACAGCAAAGTAGGTGAGGATAAAATAAAGGCATACAAATTGTTTGCCAATAAAGTGTGGAATATGACACGGTTTATTTTGACTGCAGTTGGTGAGGATGTTACATATGATCCGACATTTACTGCCTGGTCTTCTGCAGATGCTGTGCACATACAACGTCTAAATGAATTGCTCAATGAGATCACAAAAGAGATGGATGAATTCAAGTTTTATCTGGTCAGCGAAAAACTGTATGCATATGCCTGGCATGAAGTTGCCGACGTCATTCTCGAAGAGAGCAAGAAAATTCTTGCAGAAGGAAGTCCTGAAGAAATCGTCTCGCGCAAGCAGTTTCTCCTGCAATGTCTCATACGCATGATCGCCGCACTTCATCCGTTCATGCCGTATGTAACCGAAGAAATCTGGGCGGATCTGCCGCACTCGAATAAAAGCGATAAAAGTCTTTTGATGGTGGAAAAGTGGCCGGTGTAGATAATATAGATCACATACGTTTTTGTGGTAAAATCTGTAATTCAGCATGGCAGAAGATATTATAAATAAAACAAAGGTTACCAAAGAAAGCCTATATACGGGGTTCAAGGTGCTTTTTCGCTACCTCTCTAAATATAAGAAAACGATCTTATTTCTAACCGGGGTAGGCATACTTTCAGCTATTGGAAATGGTTTCATACCATACATTGCCGGACTCTTTTTCGATTCAATTACGAATAACGGAACATTTACCATTTTCGGCATTGCACTGCCCGTATTTGTCGCTATCCTTATTTTATGGACGATCATTCAATGCATAACGTATATCGTTGACTGGAAAAGTACCCTTACGAGCGAATATCTATCAAATACAATCTGGTTGGATTATATTGCGGAAGGATTTAGTTTTCTCGTGGAACTTCCGATGTCTTTTCATAAGAAAAATAAAATTGGTGAAATCGGGGAAAAGATTCATTTTGCAGGAAATGCCTTAGAGACCATAGCAGGAAGAATCGTGATTGATTTGGCGCCGCAGATTTTGAGCATCGTATTTGCCTTCATCATCGCCTTTTATCTGAAACCGATTCTCGCTCTTTTTCTTTTGATAGGATTATTTTTATATCTGGGAGTTCTCATTGGAAAAACGAAGTCGCTGGGCGATTATCAGAGAGATTATTGGAGTAAAATAACAAAGTTATGGGGCGATGCATATGACGTAATAGGCAATGCACAAGCAATCAAGCAAGCAACAACCGAGAAGCATGAAAGGACAAATTTATTGGACATTAGGAAAAGTGCCGTGCCGGCATGGATGCGTTTGACGGGTGTGTGGGGCGGGCTCACTCTCTTTCAGCGGTTTGCGATTCTCGGGACCCAGATTCTCATTTTTGTATTTTCTGTTTATTATATTCGGGCTGGCATGATGACACTCGGAGAACTCATTGCCTTCAATGCATATGCAGCCATGATCTTCGGGCCGTTTGTCACCATTGGACGCAATTGGCAGACGATTCAGAATGGAATTATTAATATTCAAGAAACTGAAAAGATCTTACAAATGGAACCGGAGCGATATGAGCCGGCAGATGCGGTCACTTTCGATATTCGTGGAGGCATTTCATTCAAAAATGTTTCGTTTTATTATGAAAAAGAAAAGCCGGTTCTCATAGATATCACTTTTGATGTAAAGCCCGGGGAAGTTATCGCACTTGTCGGGGAATCAGGTGTAGGCAAGAGTACATTGGTGGATTTGATTTCCGCATATCATTTTCCAGAAGAAGGAGACATTGAAATAGACGGACATGACATTCGGAAGGTAAATTTACACAGATTACGTTCTCGCATCGCCGTTGTACCCCAGGAAGTCGTTCTCTTTAATGATACGATCGAGATGAACATCAAATATGGTAATTTCCAGGCGACGGAAGAACAAATGAAAGAAGCTGCGCGCAAAGCCCACGCCTTGCCATTCATCGAAAAATTCCCTCTACAATGGAAGCAGATCGTCGGCGAGCGCGGAGTCAAACTGTCAGTCGGTCAGAAACAGAGAGTCGCCATTGCCCGAGCAATTCTCCGTAATCCGGCGATTCTCATTCTCGATGAGCCAACATCAGCACTCGATGCCGGATCAGAACAAATCATCACGACTTCATTGGAAGAGTTGATGAGAGGTAAAACGACTTTCATCATCGCGCACCGTTTGAGTACGGTGCGAAAAGCTGACAAGATCATTGTTTTCAAAGAAGGTAGGATCGTTGAATCGGGAAGACATGAAGAATTGCTCAAGATTCAAGGAGGAGAATATCGCAGGTTATATGAATTGCAGATCGGGTTGCATGGGTAGGTCACTACAGTAAAGCAAACAAAAAACCACACCTATAATGTGGTTTTTGTTGTAATCGTATTACTGTGATTACATCGTCTGTCCTGGTGTGGACATTGATGATTTGTCGCACGACTTGTCGCAGCATTTGCAGGTCTTCTTGTGATCGATGATGAGGTAGATGGCTGACAATCCTACGAGGATGTAAACGATCTTCGAGAGGACGGTTCCGAGAACCATTCCAACTCCCCAATCAAAGAGACCGATAAGGAGCCAGTTCAAACCGCCGATCACGAGCAAGACAAACGCAATGCCATGTAAAGCTTTCATGTGTGTTATATATTACTGATAATAAATTCTACCCTGTAAGTATAG
>DHWH01000026.1:0-6331 GCA_002413065.1 Patescibacteria group bacterium UBA5187 | reverse complement strand
AAATTCTACCCTGTAAGTATAGTAGACTCATTTTTAAGTGGAGTAAGGAGTTATTCACACGGCGCTTATTTTACGGTATGCTGTTCATTATTCAAATGTGATTTAATGGGCCATTAGCTCATCCGGTAGAGCGCACCCATGGCATGGGTGAGGTGGCCGGTTCAAGTCCGGCATGGTCCACAAAGCTCGCTTGCGAGCGATTATACATCCCATGGAAATTAATAAAGAAAAAAGAATATGGTCTGCCGCCGAGACGGAATCTTTTTATACGGAACTTCTGAATAGAGCCTTGACCGTCATCCCTGAAGAGGGAGCTGTCATGGTCCTTGTACCGATGTTTATCGTTCGGGCACCTGAGGATAATTTTGCATTATTCGAAAAAGCTCATGCTGAATTGAAAAAGAGGGGAATGACCGTTTTTGATCAGTTGCCTTTTGTCGATTATATTCTTGGCGACGCACCTTTCAATTACAAAGTGAAGTTCGAAATTTTTTACAAAAAACTTATAAATTCAGGAAAGATTACCGCATGCTATCTGCTTCCTGACTGGGAAAAATCTGAAGGAACGAGAAGTGAAATACACTATTGTAAAGACGCCGGAGTGCCTGTGAATATATTATAAATTGAAAAGGGCGTCTCTGGTTGAACCAAGACGCCCTTCTTGCAATTGTGCATTCTTCAACCTCTGGGACGCAACTCCCAAGTTGTGTCAGATCCCCAACGGATGACCATTCTCGGCCCTCGCAATTTCCGGGTCGCATTGATCATTTCGATTCGCGATCTCGGTTGAACGACAACCGCTTTGGCCACCTCTTGTCTCATCATTGCGGTGAGATTGAAGATGTGGGCATGCATAGTAGCTCTCATAATAAGTCTCCTATTTTGAATTTTTGATTGTTACTGCGCTATGTGTGAATTATAGCACAATATTACATATTGTCAAGCAGTCTTCAATAATTCTTCCACAACGGCCTTTACATCGCTTCCGTCGGCTTTTCCGGCAAGTTCTTTCATAATCATGCCCATCATTTTCCCGCCGGCTTTGGGGTCAAATTTACCTTCGGCTTTGAGGGTTTCTATGCGCTGTTTGGCTATGACCTGGATTTGTTCACGAGTCATTGTCTCGGGCAGATATGCTTCAAGAATGGCGAGTTCGGCCCTTTCTTTCGAGGCCAAGTCATCACGGTTGCCTTTTTCGAACTGCTCGATCGAGTCTTTTCTCTGCTTCACGCTTCTTTTGATGATGGTCAAAACTTTGTCGTCAGGCAGGAATTCATTGTCTGTTTTTGAATCCAGTATTTCGTTCATGAACAGGGCATTGAGGCCGCGCAATGTGTCGAGACGGATCGCATCTTTCGCGCGCAGAGCTTCTTTTATTTGGTTTTTGATAGTTTCATGTAATGACATGCAGTAATTATGGCACAGATGAACAGGAATTTAAATAGTTGGCTAATTCCTTTTTGCACTGTAAACTAGGGGCATGCAAACGACCCTCATTATTCTCGTACTCATCGCCGTTGCTATAAATATCGCCCTGATTTTTGTCTTTTTTCGTCGCAAGCAAGGGGAAGGAAAAACCGACGACACTGCCAATGGCCTCAAACCTCTTTTGGACCAGATGAATGCGAATATGCACGAACTCGGCCGTACGGTGGAACGCAAAGTGGGTGATCTTACTAAGACCGTTGATACGAAAATCCAAGAATCATCCCGAAACATGCAGGACTCCATGCGCGCCCAACTCTCCGAATCCTCGAAATTGATAAAAGAAGTCACACAAGGCCTGACCAAGCTCGATGAGACCAACAGGCAGGTCGTCTCGTTTGCCGATCAATTGCAAAACTTGCAGGATATTCTGAAAAATCCCAAGCATCGCGGCATTCTCGGCGAATATTATCTGGAGACATTATTGAAAAATGTGTTGGCGCCCGGACAATATAAGATGCAGTACGCTTTTAAAAACGGGGAGATCGTCGATGCAGCCGTGTTCGTGAAAGATAAGATCATACCGATAGATTCGAAGTTTTCTTTGGAAAATTACAACAAACTGGCCGAAGAGAAGAATCCTGTCGAACGTGAGAAACTGGAAAAAGCGTTCGTAGGCGACCTGAAGCTTCGCATACAAGAAACATCAAAATACGTGCGTCCGACCGAAGGTACCATGGAATTCGCTTTCATGTTCATTCCGCACGAAGCTATCTACTATGATCTGCTTGTAAACAAGATCGGCGCCGTTACTGAAGAAACGGACAACCTCATCCAGCGTGCCGCCAACAAATACAAAGTGATCATAGTTTCCCCGACATCTTTCCTGGCATATTTGCAGACGGTTCTTCAGGGCCTCAAGGCTTTGCAGATCGAAGAGACTGCCAAAGATATCATCAAGCGCGTTTCGGATCTGGGAACTCATCTCAAAAAATATGAAGAATATCATGGCAAGTTGGGCATATCGCTCGCGACCGTGGTCAATCATTACAATACATCTGGAAAGGAGCTGAAGAAGGTAGACAAGGATGTGTTGCGCATTACAGGAGAAACCCCAGGGATCGAGGTGGCAATGATAGAGAAGCCGGAAAGTGTCGAGGTTTAGGGTATCTGCGCAGTATATAGTTGCATATTTCTGGAAAACCTGTACAATGGTCTCCACTATGGAATTTGCAGTTATCCAGACAGGGGGCAAACAGTATACGATCTCAAAGGGCGATATTATCACCATTGAGAAGCTTTCCGATGAGCACAAGGAAGGTGATTCCGTTGTATTCGACAAAGTTCTCCTTGTAGATGACGGCAAAGACACAACTATCGGCACTCCTTTTATTTCCAAAGCTTCAGTCAAAGGCACGATCACAAAGATCGGCCGTGCAGCGAAGATCACCGTTGTTCACTACAAACAGAAAAGCCGTTATTTCAAGAAAAACGGACACAGACAGCCTTTTGTTAAAGTAAAGATAGATTCTCTCAAATAAAGAAGGGATTAAATGAGGAGATAAAGACCCGCTTGTCGGGTTTTTGTTTTTATGGTTGAATATGGCCAGAAAACAACTTGTCAATTTATGAAACAAACGAGAACTCCTGAGGAGCGTATGGATACATTAAACTTGTCTCCAGCGCTGCAATTCATCCAACGGCATTTGCCGGCCTACAAACGAGGTTTTGCACGGTTTATGTCAAAGCCTGCAGTCAAAATCGACGCGACGAGTCGCGTAACATGCTCCAGTCATAAAGGGATTGAAGCTTGTGGTCCGCACGTGCTTTCGCATGCTATTCCAGAAATTCTGGAACGTATGCCCGAAACAATCCAGAGGCTCTCAATGCTAAAAACAGTTGACTACAGATATGCGGGACTGATTCCGGTTCCACAATTTGAACCTGATGGAAGCTGGAAAAGTAGTACCGTTAAAATGGTTTCGATAAACGAATTCCCGCGTAAAGACGATCACCCGAGCCGAATTCTGATCGGTTGTTCGGATGGTAATACTATTATGCCGTCGGCCTTGCCCGAATGTGTCCACCCGGACCCTATAATTCGTTGGTACTATCAGTTTCATGTATTTCTGCATGAATACTTCCATACTGTGGAATTTCTGAGGCGCTCGGTTGAAAAGCGCTCGGAGGTAATTCTTACCAGCAATTCGGGAACATTCACTCTTTCGGATTGGTGGGAAAAGTGGGTGAAGCTGTATCGGGATAACCCGAATCCGCGCTTTCCCAGCAGATATGCTGAAACGTACGGGAACGATTTGGTATCAGGTACCGAGGCTGGACGATTCACAACTGCAATTGCAGAACAAATCTGCGAGACATTCGCTGGACACCAGCTCGATATTGCTCCCAACGATGAGGATGAACCTGATTTCCGAAGACATTTTTTGGAAGGTTGTCACCTTATCGATGAGCTCATTACTGCTCGTATCGCCTAAAATTTTGCCGCTGCCGCAGCACTTGAAACGTGACTGCGGCTTTTTAATGCCTATTTTGCAACGCGCTCTTTATAGTCTCGCTATCCGCATACTCAAGTTCCGCGCCTGTTGATAGTCCGCGGCCAAGTATGGAAATTTTCGTAGAAGTAAGAGGATTAGCCGATATTATTTTCGTAAGTGCATCCTTAACAATATCCGTAGTATGCTCGCCATCAGGAGTCGTATTCAATGACAAAATGATTTCCTTGATTGCGGCCGAATCACTGACGCACTTCAAAAGTTTTTCAAGCCGAATCCTTTTTTCGGGCTCCTTGTCGAGAATGGGAATAGTGCCGCCGAGAATAAAATAAAGGCCTTTATAGAAACCTGATTTTTCAATGGATTCAAAATCCGAATCACGCGCGATAACCATCAGTTCTGTTTGATCGCGATTGGGATCGGCACAAATAGAACAGATGAGATTTTTCGAAATTTCCGGCTGATTTGTTTGGAACTTTGAGTTCGGCATGAAAAACCTGTGACAACGCGAACATTCACTGGTCGCTTTCTTCACCTCCTCGATCAATTGGGTGAACTCTCTGATCGCCGTCGGTGACTTATTCAAAAGATAGTATACAAAACGCCGTGCCTGGCGCGGACCTATGCCGGGAAAGTGGGCGAATAGTTCTTTGAGTCGTCTGAGGCTGTCCATAACCGTAAGTATACGGTATATCTCTACATTTTGTCGAAACCTCCAAAATCCGCCTTGTCGATACTCATAAATGTAGTCTTCTTACTATCGAAGAAGAGCTTCACGCTGCCGGTAGGACCGTTACGATGCTTTTCAATGAGAATCTCAGCTTCTTCTTTGCGGCCGCCTTGGTCTTGGTCGGCTTCACGATGAATAAACATGACGATATCGGCATCCTGCTCGATGGAGCCGGAGTCGCGGAGGTCTGAAAGGCGAGGTTTGCCGCCGCGCTGTTCGACGGCACGGGATAGCTGGGAAAGTGCGAGTACAGGAACTTCCAATTCACGGGCGAGGTTTTTCAGGGAACGCGAAATTTCGGTGACTTGTTGAACGAGGTTGTCGTTGTAGCGGGCATTGGTCGGCAACATGAGCTGGAGATAGTCCACGACGATCAATCCAAGACCTTTTTCATTTTTGAGACGGCGAGCGACGGCGCGCATCTTCAGGATATTGTTGCCGGCCTGATCGTCGATGTAGATAGGCGCATCCGAAAGGCGCGAAATAGCATCGCCAATGGCCTTGAAATCGTCCGTGACCGACAGATTGTGACCAGTGCGTATCTTCCATGAATCAACTTGGGATTCGGCTGCCAGCATACGGTCTACAAGCTGCTGGGAGCTCATTTCCAGAGAAAAGATCGCAACCGGCACTTTGTAATTGACGGCAGCTTTGCGTGCAATGTCGAGGGCGAGGGAGGTTTTTCCCATGGAAGGACGTGCGGCGAGAATGATGAGGTCGGATTTCTGGAGACCGGACAGTTTGTTGTCGAGATCCGCGAAACCGGTACGCACGCCGCGGACCTCGTCTTTTGTCTTGTGCAAATGGTCGAGGCGGTCCCACGCATCCGTCAGAGTATCCTTGAGCGCGATAAATTTGTGAGAACCTGTTTTGTTGGTCACGCCGTAAAGAGCTTTTTCGGCTTTTTCAAGAATGTCTTGGAGTTCAGTCTCTTCGTCATAGCCGAGACCAGTGATCTGTTCGGCTGCACGAAGCAGTTCGCGCATGATATGTTTTTTCTCGACGATTTGCGCATAGTGTTCGGCGTTGGTGGAAGACGGAACGGTATTGATGAGTTCCGTGAGCATAGCCATGCCGCCGGATTGTTCGAGGACGTCTTTTTCTTTGAGTCGTGATGAAACTGAAAGGACGTCGATCGGGGCATTTTTCGTATGAAGTTCGAGAAGCACTGACCAGATCAGGCGATGCTGATTCGAATAAAATGAATTTTCGCTGATGATATCGACGATGTCATGCATGGCTTCACCGCGGATCATGATCGATCCCAGCAATGCTTTTTCTGCCTCGATGCTATGCGGCGGAATTTTTAAGTCTTTGGTCTTGAAATAGGGGGAAGCGGTATTCACGAAAATGTATTAAATGATTTCGCATATTGTAGCATGCGCATCTGTCCTGCAAATCCAAATACTATTTTAAAAAGGGGACAAATTGTGGAAAACAAGCACTTGCTATTTTTATTCGTAACACGGATTGGAAGGGATCGTCTACGGTCTATGGCAGGTTAGCCATATAAATCTCCATATTAATATGATACTATATTAACTATCGAGGGATAAAAGAAATATTTTATTTATTAGTGTGTAATTTAAATTTTATTATGTCAAATGCCGCAAAAACAGGGATTGCAATCGTCATTGTCATTATTATCATAATCATCGGCTGG
>DHWH01000030.1 GCA_002413065.1 Patescibacteria group bacterium UBA5187 | reverse complement strand
GTGTCATCATCCATGCCGAATGGCTGTAAAAATATTACAGAAAATAGTAAAAATATTTAATTTTAACTAACTAATCCAGACAGGAGTGCCCGGAGCAGATCTCGACCAATCGAAGAAGCACAAAGACATATCGATCAAACTTTTGCCAAACACATGCTACGACATGGATGATGTTACAAAAGCGGGAGGTACTCTCATGCGTCAAGAGCAGGATACTGCTAAAGACAAGAAGCTGAGTTTGGAATAAAATTAAGACCGGGCTCGTCTCTGAAAAATATCGAGTGGTGCATAGATATATGTGATTTCCTTATTGGTTTCCAGGTTGATGTATCCAAAGCGGATGCTGAAAGCCACATCCTTGAGTGGCTTTTTCTTTCTCTGTAAGCTCGCAAAGGAATGCGGACCAATGATTGATCCATGCTGATCTGTTGCTAAACGCATACCATCTATAGCAAAAGGATGCTTGGCCATATCATCAGGATTTAGTGGCAAATTATGCAAAAAGAAGTCGACAAACAATCGAGTGTTGTCATTGAAATCCTTGTCCTTAAACGGCGACACCATCATGGCTTCATGCCATGTCTTTGTCTTTCCTGCGGGGACTAGGTCTTTCGCCTTGCTTGCGGGTAGTCCAACGATAGTGAAGTAATGTATGTATCCATCCCTGTCATTGTCTACAAGATTCCACAACGATGTTGCATCAAAGAAAATATGATCCGATTTACTTGATATGTGAAGTCTGAAATCTGAAGGAATAGCAATATGATCGTAACCTCTCAGTATCTCGACTTCTTTACCAGGCCTCAACAAATGAACCTCATCCTCAAGGGGAATGAGCGGAAACGTGTTCGTTATCTCTATATCGAGCATCTTGGGACCAGGAAAAACTTGGTCACGCAAGAACGCTATCATGCCGTTTTTCATATATAACTATTTAAGCATATAACACAGAAAATCATCAGGTTCGATTCTCGGAAACGTGCCCGGTTTTGCCATCAGGAAAATGGCTCAAATTAGAGGGTCTCCGCGTCTACCTTGATTGTGCCCCCGCGAGGAATCGAACCTCGATTACAGGATCCGCAATCCTGAGTCCTATCCGTTGAACGACGAGGGCAGAGTCACGTTACACTAGCATATTTCCTTTTAATTAAAAAGAAAAACCGCCTGATGTCCGAGCGGTTTTCCCTTTATCTAGCCGAGCCTCTTCAATGAGGCCATTGCCCTTGATTTGAGTCGCGAAGCGGTGTTTGCCTTCACATACTTCGTCTTTACGGCCTTATCGAGCGCCTGATAGACGGACGGAAGAAGCTTTTCTGCCTCTGCCTTCTTTTTATCTGCAACCAAACGGCGGAATTCCTTAATACTGCGTTCTATCGTTGACTTGCGGCGCAGATTGAAGACGCGCTTCTTTTTTGCGGCTCGGAGTGCTTTCTTTGCTGAAGATGTAATTGCCATATATTTATGTACTAGATAAATTAACATGCCGACCACGAAAAGTAAAGAGAATCGCGCTATTCAGGGTATTTTCGTACTCTGTTATACTTATACCATGATCGCTTCCCTTCACGGAACCATATCCCATATAGATTCCCGCTATATCATTCTTGATGTAAATGGCGTCGGATACAAGATATTTGTAAACGATGATACTCTTCATGGTTTCAAAAAAGGAGACTCCAAGACCATGTGGACCTACTTGGCGGTTCGCGAAGACGCCTTGGACCTGTATGGATTCTCCTTAAAAAAAGAAAAAGACTTCTTTGAATTGCTGATTGGTATTTCAGGTATCGGTCCGAAATCAGCCCTCAATATCCTCTCGCTTATATCGAGCGATCAATTGGTAAGCGCCATCCGCACAGGTTCGACATCTCATCTGGTCAAAGTATCGGGCATTGGAAGAAAAACTGCCGAGAAGATCGTACTCGAATTGAAAGATAAACTTGGAGGCATTGCCAGTGATGATGTGACCGGTTACATGTCGAGCGATATGGATACCATCGAAGCGCTCAAAGCGCTCGGCTATGACGCCGAAGATGCTCGCGATGCATTGAAGAAAATGCCTAAAGAAATACAAAGTACGCCTGAAAAGGTCAAAGCCGCGCTCAAGATGCTCAACTAACCCCATGCTCGATACCACACTCACAACAATCCGCCGCCATGTTCCTGCGCCTGTATTCAACTTCCTCAGTCCCACATACCATTGGACCTTGGCATTTTTCGCGGCGCTCTGGTACAGATTCCCTTCTCGAAAAATAAAAGTAATCGCCATTACCGGCACAAAAGGTAAAAGTTCCACTGTGGAAATACTCAATGCCATTCTGGAAGAAGCCGGATACAAAACCGCACTTTCGAATACGATCAGATTCAAGGTCGGCGATATTTCATCTGAAAATCTCTATAAGATGAGCATGCCCGGACGTTTCTTCGCTCAACGCCTAATCAGGAAAGCGGTAAACCATGGTTGCCACTACATGATCATGGAGATGACATCTCAAGGCGCACTTTTGTATCGACACCGTTTTATCGAGCTTGATGCCTTTGTCTTCACCAATCTCTCCCCTGAACACATCGAGGCGCATGGATCATACGAAAAATATGCAGCCTCAAAAGTTTCTATTGCAAAAAATATCCTGCATTCCCGCAAACCAAACCGCACCATCATCGCAAACCGTGACGATGCGGAAAGCGCGCGTTTCCTCGAATGCGAAGCTGAGAAAAAAATGACCTTCAGCGCTCAGGACGCCAAACCGTATGAGATACAAAAAGAAGGAATTCAATTTACATTGAATGGGCAACCTGTCACTTCGCGTCTTTCGGGATTATTCAATTTGTATAATATCCTTGCGGCTGTCACTGCCGCGCAGAGCCAAGGAGTTGCTGATGCGGAAATCATCCGTGCCATCGAAAAATTCGATGGCATACCCGGACGCGTTCAGAGCATTATCGGCAAACCGGACCAGGATTTCAAAGTGATCGTCGACTATGCTCATACGACGGATTCGCTTGAGAAGCTCTACCAGGTATTCCAATCATCGAGAAATATCTGCGTATTGGGCGGAACCGGAGGCGGACGTGACACGCGGAAGCGTGCAGAAATGGGTCGGATCGCAGATCAAAATTGTGAAGAAATTATCCTTACGGACGAAGATCCGTACGACGAAGATCCCAAACAGATCATAGATCATGTTGCGGAAGGCATAACTTCCCAGTCCCCTACTATTATTATGGACAGGCGCGAAGCGATACGCGAAGCAATCAAACGCGCAAAGACCGGCGACACCGTCATCATCACAGGAAAAGGAACAGATCCTTACATCATGGGTCCGCGCGGAACAAAAACTCCATGGAGCGATGCGAGAATAGCGAAGGAGGAGTTGGAGAAACTCGAACTTACTAGATAATTTTCCCGGAATACCTCCTATTTAATTCTTCAATAGTTTTTTCTCCCACTACCCCATTCTCGCCATTGATATTATATTTCTTCTGAAATTCACCGAGTGCTTTTTTCGTACACGGACCGAATGAACCGCTCCGAGGACAGTCATTTTTTGATTTTTGAGCGGGCGGATATACGCCGTCGATAAGAAGGGCTGTCTGAAGGGCGAAGACATCGGCAGTCTGGACATTTTTTTCAGTCATAGGATGGCCCCACTCATGTGGCATGACGAGAGTATCGAATGATCCTGACATGCTGACGACATTTTGCTGATCAAAAAAATCCTGGAGGCCGAGATATGTTTGGAATGCCAGATCTTTGATGAAAAGACTGCGGATCTTCGGATCCAATATCTGCGGTTCATATATATATCCATACTCAATGAGCATGCTGGCCGCATCGGCCGTATTATTGGCGCCGACAGCGATAAGTTCCGGATCATCCACAATGCCTCCGGACTCTCCCGACAAGTCGCTTACCGGATTGTATTTTGCCAGACGTTTGAATATAGTGCCTGCAACAGCTTTGGTCGTTACACTGTTCCCGTATTGTTTGGCTGGTACATAAATTGCAAAACCAGAATGCGTGCCCGAAATATTATGTTTGTGTCCAGGATGATCATTAAAATGAATGTGTATGGCGATATCAATATTATTTTCGTTTGACCATTTTGTAATGCCGTACAAACGCAATGCGACATCCTGAGGGGCATTATTATGGAATACTTTCGATGCAGGAGGTGTCACGGATCCAACTGCGATAAGATGGGATAATTCGTCATGCGATGCTTTTTGCCACTCCTTGATGGAATCCCAATTATTTTTAAAATAGGCTGCGAATTCAGGCGACCATGCAGTGTCATCGCGTGTCGTGAACACCTGGTAATGATTGTTATTTTGAATATATTCCCGAAGATCGCGGGCGAGCTCCGTGGCAAGATTGCGTTCCTTGATATCGGCGAACTCGGCACCGCCATATCCCGGTTCATGCCCCGGCACGAGCAGGATTCGTACTTTCTTTTGTACCGTAGTCTGATTGTCCGCTGGTGCCGAGTAATTACTTCTAAGATCAGTGATAGTTTTCGGATTGTGCGACAAAATAACAGCAGCAAATTGCGAGCCGGCATTCTGTATCAATATCAAAATCGACCTGGCTTCATTTGGGTATGTAAAAGCAAACCACGGGATGATAAGGATGACGACGGCAAACAATGTTCCGAGATAATGACGCATGTTGAGATTATAGCAGAACTTTACGACTTAATGGACTTATTCTATAGTAGCCATATGCCCGAACTCCCTGAAGTCCAGACAACTGTAAACGGCCTGAAGCAACACATCGTAGGCCTGCGTATTTCAGACGTATGGTCGAATTACGATAGCCCCTATTTTGCAGGATCTCTCACTATAAAGGATCCCGTTTATTTTCGGCGCTTTAAGAAAGACGTATTGAGTGCCACGGTCATTTCCGTTGAACGCCGCGCCAAGAATATTCTGATCAATTTGAATAATGAAAGCACCATATTGGTTCATATGAAAATGACCGGCCATCTTCTGTATGGAAAATATGCATTTGAAACATCCGCAAAAGATCCGAAGCGGAAAAAAGATCCGTGGCAGCCGATCGAGCCTGATTCATTGAAAGACCCGTTCAATAGGCATGTCCGTTTTGTCATTTCGTTCAGCAATGGTCGCCATCTTGCTCTGTCCGATGTGCGCAAATTCGCGAAAGTGACATTGATATCGACTGACATCCTTCACGATTCCCTTCACCTCAATACGATCGGACCCGAACCTTTGGAATCGGATTTCACTTTCAAAAGATTCGATGCGCGCCTGGAGTTGCGTCCGCATGGAAAAATAAAGCAGGTGCTTATGGATCAAAGCATCATTGCGGGCATCGGAAATATATATGCCGATGAATCGCTCTGGCGCGCAGGAATACATCCCCTCGAACACGTCGAGAATGTTCCTCCCGCAAAAAGAAAAGCATTATTCGATGCCATCAAGAAAACATTGGCGCGCGGCATAGATTTCGGAGGCGACTCGACATCGGATTACCGAAATGTACTGGGAGAAAAAGGAGAATTTCACGAACATCATTATGCCTATCAAAAAACCGGAATGAAATGCGAGAAGCCGGGCTGCAAAGGAACAATCCGAAGAATTGTTTTAGGAGGAAGGGGCACGCATTATTGTGACACGCACCAAGTCCTAAAAGGACGCTAGTCTATATATTAAGAATCCTGAACAGCACAATTCCCGCAGCCACCGACACATTCAAAGATTCTTTTTTGCCTTTCAATGGAATTTCGGCGATCACATCCGATATTCGCAGGAGTTCCGCTGATACGCCTTCAACTTCATTGCCCAAAATAATAAGGGTTTTATCTTTTATTTCCACTTTCTTATAATCGATGGAATTTTCTGACTGTTCGATCGCCATGATTTCAAATCCTTCTTTCTTGAGTTTTTTGAGCAACTGGATAGGTTTGTCGATATGTTCCCATTTCACCATCTCTTCAGCACCAAGCGAGACCTTGGCAAAATCCTTTCTTTTTCCATTAAAACGGTCCTGCGGCACAGGAGTCGTACCTAGACAATAGATAGTGGAGATGCCGACTGTTTCTGCCGTGCGGAAAATGGAGCCTGCGTTATGAACGCTTCTGATATTGTCGAGCAATAGTCGGATATCGGACATGGTTTTATTATTTCAATAAATAATCTATACTATCCGCATACTAATAACAATCATCACTATGCTTTCCGTCTTTCCTTCTTTGCTTTCATGGTCACAAATTTCTCCGCTTATTATCCGTGTGACACTCGGTATTATTTTTATTTTTTGGACATACCGAACCTGGAAAAAAGGTTCTGCGACTTCCACGCAAAAAATTGCTTCGATTCTCGAGGGAATGGCGGGCATTCTACTTATTATCGGACTCTGGACCCAGGTTGCGGCGCTCGTAGCAATCGTCGATCTCATCGTCCGACTTATCGAGAGAACGAGTAAAAAGGCATTCCTGACTGACGGAGTGAACTATTATTTTATTCTTCTTGTGATGGCAATCTCCATACTTCTCACCGGGGCAGGTTTCTTGGCTTTTGACTATCCGTTGTAACTGCGACGAGAAGTGATTCGTAACTTATAATGATAAAGCTGGAAGTGAAATTCTCGTCACTTCAGCTATCAGCCTTTTGAAATCGTGAGGTCATGATAAGAAAAAAGCGCCCGAATTGCTCCGGTACGCTTTTATGTAGTCAGTTAAGATCAACTGCTGACCTCTACAACTACAGCGCCCACCCTTTGATGCGCTTGTTTCCATTTTTGGACGAACACTTCCAATTCTGTCCAATGAAGAGGTAGCCTCTTGAAATCTGTATGAAAATAGCGCGCCGTTTCTACGGCTTCGCGATAATCTTCAAGAGCTTTCCTGTATTCGTGTGTCCTTCGTTCCTCACTGAAATCCTGCAGCTTCTGCACAGCTTTAGTTTGGGCAGTTTTGGCCAACAGTATGAGTGTCATGAGGACCTCGTGCCTGTAGGAAATTTCAGTCAAGAACTTTGGTTTGAACCCGAAATGGATGAAGAAATCTCCTTGTTTTCGCAAAGAATTTTCGTCATCGGAAGTCCTAATGACTATACCGAGTAATAATTTCAATAGTGACATAGAGCCTTTCGATTTGTTGTTTTATTTGTTGTGGAACCTTTATATATTTTAACACTTTAAAATATATAAGTCAATATGTGCGTATAGGTTCAATAGCTTGG
>DHWH01000029.1:14382-16829 GCA_002413065.1 Patescibacteria group bacterium UBA5187 | reverse complement strand
AGTAGTGGAAGAGACTGTGGGGGTGAGGATGACGGGGGTGGTAGTAGAAGAAGAAGTAACGACTGGACAATTTGCAGTGAATAATTCACTTATAGAATTTATCGTGGAACTTGCCGTTACATCTGAGATGACCACTTTGTACTGAGAAGCTATTCCCCCTTTTTTACATGCCCGGAGATTTCCTGGAGAGGTCCATGTATACGAGCCGGTATTTGCTATATTCGTCGCAATCGGATATTTATAGTAGCCGCCTGATGACTTGTCGGTAGGTTCCAATTGATCGATATTCACATTTGCCACCCCTGAAGATGTCCACTTGATACTAAACGGAACTCCGGCAGTAACTGCTGAACTTGCTGTTGGTGAAGTAACTGTGATGGAAGGGGAAGCAATAGTAAATGTTTTCTTTGAGATTACCGTTGAGCTTGCAAAATCTGCCACGGAAATACAATAAAGAACAGGCTGACCTTTATAGGCAGTAGCGAGAGCGTTGCCAGGAGTCCACGAATAACTTCCTGTGTTGGGAATGTTTTGGGCTAGCACCGTTGGTTCACCTCCCTTGCTATTACACTTTGCAGAAATTTCACTATACAAGAGAAGAATGACATTAGAAACGTTCGAGGAATTCCACGTAATAGTAGAGGGTGATCCTGCAGTGAGAACCGCCCCTTCGACGGGCTGGGTAAGAATGAGGGATTTTACCTGAGAGGCCGGAACTATGGTAAGCGAGATTGAATTGCTCGGAATCGTATCGTCTCCTCTAATTCGCAAAGAATATGTTCCTACCGCCACGTCGCCAGGTATTGTGAATGAAAATTGCCTGGAAGAATTAACCGTAGGAGTTATCTGATACATGCTGCCATTTCCGGAAAGTAACACTACGGCAGTACCTCCAGTTGGAATATTCATACCGGCAAATGTTACATACTGACCTGCGAATGCAGTTTGTGCCGAGGATGACGCAACTGTTGGCGTGCTGGTGGCAAGAACTATGTTGACTCCAACAGCATACCCGTAACCTAAACTATATGCATAATACGGCACCGAGACCCCAGGAGTTACATCGGTAATTGAATCTCCGGGCACAACATAACGTGCGGTGCAGAAATAAGGATCAGATTTTGACCATTCCAAATATGAACCCGGACCAGTAGTTATTTGGTCGCACGTAACAGGTTTTGTAAACCATCCATTAACAAGAATATCTGACGAACCTTGCTGACTGGCGGGATATATACCAGCAGCACTTACTCCAAATGTTGCAATATAATATGCACTCGGATCGCCTCCATCGAGAATAAGATCAGCGCGAGAATCTTCTTGAATGGAATCGGTTATTTGTGAGACTTTTATCGTATTTTGCGGGTGCAAAGGGTCAGGACCATATAGATACCAAATACTCTGACCGCCGCCCTTTTTCTTTTCCTGACTTGTATAAGGAAAATCAGTCACCATTGAACCTCCGGGTTCATTGCATGTGAATATGGTATTTCCTGGAAAAGTCGATTCATATGTATTGCCGTGCACGGACTTATCAGAATCGTAGTAACACCCATTTCTGCTTTTGGTATATCGATATGATGTTATGTTCGGCCAATTCGTAGCCCATGTGCTATCACTTCGGCCCGCATTGTCAAAGTTCCCCTTCTGAACTTCAGAAGCATCTGGAGCATCAAAGCATATAATTGCGGCTAGTGCGGGAAGAGGAGTAAAATACTGGACAAATTTTCCAAACAACCCTTGATTATTCTGACTTGTTTTTGGACATGTGATGAAAGAATGATACGAGATCGTTTGATCGATACTATAGTGCCTGACTATGATCCGTGCGCCAGTTAGCGGAGTAGCATTCGTGGGAGTGGCGGATTTTGTCGTTGTAGTTTTCTGAGCAAGAATTGGGGACACTGGGGATGAGATACTTCTCTGGACAGGTGTGAACGAGATAGTATTGCATCCGAACAATTTATTTAATTGCGCACGAGTAACGGAATCAACTCGGCCATCAGGACTGAAAGCATATTTTTTCTGAAAATTCATAACCAGTGACCGTGTTTCATTCCCAAAAAAACCAACGGGGTCAAATGCGGAATCTTTTCTGGTTATATTGGTGGCGGGTATTAAAGTGGTAATGGATGGAAGTTGGAGCAAACGCTGTAAGGCTTCAACTGAATAATTCCTGTCACCCTTTTTTAGATCCGTATTGAACGTATAACATGAAGGATTGGTGACCGGCACAGAAGAA
This sequence comes from Patescibacteria group bacterium UBA5187, assembly GCA_002413065.1. Lineage (GTDB taxonomy): Bacteria > Patescibacteriota > Minisyncoccia > Phycocordibacterales > PALSA-1337 > C7867-002. Next base: position 14,587 of record DHWH01000029.1, on the reverse strand, counting down.
ATGGCGGAGGATTGGGTTTTTAGGCTATTGGAAACAGCGGCGACTAGTTCCCTGGAATCTGGAGAGGTAAGCTTAATAGACTGAGCAGAAATCGTGATCGCACTGAATAAAATAACTACTACGGATACAATACCAACTGGGATCGAATATTGACGAGGAATCATAAATTATATTAAATGGTTAATTGCATAAATTATACCCCGAG
>DHWH01000029.1:0-14323 GCA_002413065.1 Patescibacteria group bacterium UBA5187 | reverse complement strand
TCAATGAATTGTCATTTATTGCATAGCGTGTGATCTTACTAAAAAAAGAACAAGACACCTCCAATAAAAAGGACCCTTGCGGATCCATGTTTCCCATCAAGGCTATCCGTCGCGGATGATATGCCCTTACATAGCCACCATGGTCACTTCCCGACCGCCCATGTTCAGATATTTCATCTGCCTGCCCAAGGGCGAGACATAAAAATGCTTTCTTAAGCCCCTAACCTGTTTGGTCCACCAGAAGTAGAAGGCTTCCAGCATGATCTGGCATCGAAACTGCCGCTCACAAAGCTCGAAAGCATCGTGTGCAGAAAATTCGGGCGGGCAATACGCTATCCAATCGAAGGATTCCCGACAATTGAGAACGGCCGGATGACCTCTCAATGATTCGAAGTCAATCCTGCCCGGAACATTAAACTCCAAACAGAACTTCGGCCACAGTGAAATCCATTGCTGGATAACGGGAACCGAAATGATGGACGCGGGCGACTTAACACATGTTTCATGTTATTTCCTTTTTATATGAACTCGCGTGGGTCTCTGATCACTGATATTGGGCTTATTGTGCTGACCAACGGGCAAAAATACCGCATGGCAGAAGCCTACCCTCTTCAATGTCTTTCGCTTCATTTCTTTTCTCCCGAATCGCAAGCTCGCCGATCTCTATCGAACCATCATGATGCTGTAAAAGAGGCATTAATATATTTTCGTATGCTACAGCGGAATATCCCGCGGAATATCCATTGATAAGAAAGAATAGAGGAGCATCTCCCAGCAGTTTCATGCACTCATCCACAAGAGAGATGAAATGCTCCTCAATTTTCCACACTTCATTTTCGGGACCATGCCCGAAAGCGGGTGGGTCCATGATGATGCCGCTGTATGTACGACCGCGTTTCACTTCACGGCGTACAAAATCACGGGCGTCATCGAGAATCCATCGTATTGGCTTGTCCTTCAATCCTGAAAGTTCGGCGTTCTCGCGGGCCCACGTCAAAGCGGCCTTCGAGCTATCGACATGGACCACTTTTGCTCCGGCTTCCGCGCAAGCCAATGTGGCTCCGCCTGTGTAGCCAAAAAGATTGAGCACTTCAACCTGCGGTTCGGTTGCGGAAGCGGCGGGACTCGCATTGCCGCTAATGTTCCTCTTGCCGGCATCTGCAATCATTTTTCTTAACCAGTCCCAATTGACGGATTGTTCAGGAAATAATCCGGTGTGCTTGAAAGCGCTTGGCCGTATCAAGAATTTGAGACCTCCAAACTGGATCGGCCATCTATCGGGCATTCCCTTCTGGAATGACCAATCGCCCTTTTTATCATCGCGCGTAAAAAAACCATCGGCCTTTTTCCATTCGGCAACGGGTAGATGTTTGTGCCACAAAGCCTGCGGATCAGGGCGCGACAGCACATATTTTCCGAAACGTTCGAGCTTTTCGCCTTCGCCGGAATCAATGAGCTCGTAATCAGCGCCGGGTTCAGTAATGAGAATGTGGGATTGTTTTGGCATTGAATTTATTTATTTTCCGGCGAAGACTCTGATTTTTCCGTGTACTTCTTCAAAAGATATACGGCGGCCACAAACAATACGGTCGATGTCAGGGCCGAACCAAGACAATATGCGCAGTATGCATGGAGAACAAACGCCTGCAGATACACAAACCACAATGACATCACAAAACCTACGACAGTGAGCATCAAAGCATATTTGAGAAGCCTGGTTTTTTTACTTTCAAGGTAACTGGCTATGCCGATCAAAATAAGAAGATAATACGCGGCGCCGACAAAAGAATCAGGTACGCCGAACATGGTGGAATATGCGCTGGTCAGGACTGTCTCACAGCCGCCAGTAATGGAACAAGGCGGAATAACGTTTTGGTAATGTTCTACCGACAAATATGTAGCGTCAGCAAAACCAAGAAGTGCGACGATCAGCACAAAAACAGCAACACCTGTTGGAACTGCATTAATTGGCCGCTTGAATAGCTGCTTTAAATTCATCGTAGTTTCGAGGACTGATCACCTTTCCATTGAGGAAAAATGTCGGTGTCTGGTTTATTCCGATATGGATGCCTTCATCGAGATCAGAGTTGATCTTTTGGCGTAGAGCAGGATTTTTCTGGTCAGCTTGGAATTTTGTCGCATCCAATCCGATTTCCCGTGCATACTTTTCAAATAATGGAGCCGGATTTGATACTTCTGACCACTCACTCTGATGTTCGTATAGAAGCTTATACATTTCCCAATACTTCCCTTGCACAGCGGCAGCCTCCGAGGCCAAAGCGGCGGGAATGGCATTGACATGCTGAGTCAGAGGAAAATTGCGGAAAACGAGGCGAAGAGTCGTAGATGATTCGTTGAACAAGCGCTCGACGTATGGAAAATATGTTCCGCAGGCGGGACATTGGAAATCGCCATACTCGATAAGCGTCACTGTCGCAGTCGCGGATGCATTCAGAGGACCGCGAACGTGATCGGTTGCACTGACGGCCGCAGGCTTGGCAAGAGTAATACCGCCGGATGACGATTTGTTCATGGCGGCAATAAGACCCCAGACAATAAGCGCGAGAACCGCTATAAAACTGATCCAAAAGGTGATGCGTTTAGTATTCATATGCGTTTGATTATAGGTGTAAACATTTCCGGGGTCAACACGTCTCTATATCCGTATACAGACTTTGTAATGTTTCTACCCGTGCATCCGTCTAAAGTATATGAGGAACAAGGAGCAAAAACTCATTGAAGCCTACAATGCCCATGCTGATGCTCTTTTTCGGTACTGTGTCTTTAAAATATCAGACCGTGAGAAGGCCCAAGACCTTTTGCAGGATACGTTCATCCGGGCTTGGCAATATATAAGGAAAAACGGGGTTATTGATAATTTTAAGGCATTTTTATACAAAGTCATGACCAATCTGGTCATTGATGAGTACCGCAAACGAGTGCCGCCTGATTCATTGGAGACGCTTCGTGAAGAAGAAGGATTTGACCCTTCGACCGACGATACCGGAAGATGGTTCGACACAATCGACGGCGTTGAGGCGGTAAAACTCTTGAAGAACATTCCGGCACCATATGGCGAAGCGGTATTCATGAGATATGTGCAGGAATTGTCATTAAGTGAAATTGCCCTCATTACCGGCGAACGCGAAAATACGATTGCAGTCCACATCCATCGGGGTCTCGAGAAGTTGAAGGTACTTTTCCACCATGAACCACAACCATCATAATGGCATAGAGATCCCCGGTGAGGAACTGGGCATACAAAACAGTACATTCGAGCGTGTCTTTAAAAAAGCGCGGGGTGTAACGCTTACGTCCGAAGAAAAAAATCGGGTACGGGACCGACTTATTATTTTCATACAAGAACATCCTCTTCCTGAAAAAGGCACACTACAAAGCCTCGGTGAGAGAAACGATCGCATACCCTTTTGATTCAATGACGGTAAATACGTCGTCTAAAATCGCACCCGTTATCGTGTCACCGAGATGCATAAGATATATCGCGCCCGGAGTAAGATTCGAGAGTATGCGTTTCGTTACTTCGGCACCGGTAATCCCGGATGTCTCTTTCCAGTCGAGTGCGTCGGTTGACCAATACACGGACTGATAGCCTTCTTTGAAAGCCGCCGCCAGAACGCGTGCATCACGGTCTCCATACGGAGGTCTGAAGTAAGGTTTTGGCGAGATACCTATGACATCCTTCAATCGCTGTTCCATGGTACGCAACTCTATCCCGATATTTTCATCAGATGATTTCGTAAGATATGGATGGGAATATGTGTGATTGAATATTTCATGCCCAGCCTGACGAATGCTCTTTACGAGCGCCGGATATGTTTCAATAAACTTTCCTGTAAGAAAAAAGGTTCCCTTTACGTGATGCTTGGCAAGTATTCGCAGGATTTCCTCCGTAGATTGGGCACCGGCGCCGCCATCAAAGGTAAAGACAACCTGCTTTTTTGTCTTATCAGCATACACAATTTCTTTCTGCGAAACTGCTTGAATTACCGAAACCGCGGGAACCACCGAAGCTGCTTGAGTTCCAGTAATTGGAAGTGCGATGGGTGCAGGAACCGAGATCGCAGGAGTCGAGCTTACCGTGTGTTCAATTTTATATACACCCCAGCTGATAACGAGAAGAGCTATGATAAAAATCCCGAGCCGCGTTTCTGTGGAATGGGATATATGAAAAAATGATTTTTGTTTGGTCATTGGGAATAAGTATAGCAGAAACCGCGAAGGTAATTTTAGAAATTGCACACCTTCTTCAACTCTGCAATATCAGCCTTGGTGGGTACCCCGTTACCAGCCTGATTCAATCTGTACATGATGGCTTTCGGATCATCCACATGTTCGAGTCCGAGAGCGTGCCCCAATTCGTGCGCGAGGACGCGTATGAGCTTGTCTTTATTTTCAAACTGAAAAATATCGATGCGTTCTCCGCTCCCATCTGTTACATATTGGCCTTCGTCAAATTCCGGCCCGGTCGATTCTCCTACCGCATTGTACTTTGTAACATGCAAATTAAGCTCAGTCACTAAACGGTTGAGGACCGAGGCGGTCGAATTTATGGCCTCGACCAGGGAATTAAATGCAACCGCAGCTTGATTCAGGGTCGATGCTTCAGCATTCACACGCGACCGCATTTCTTCCAGCCTATCGTATTCCGTACGGTTTGCGCCGCCGCGCCTGTTCGAATCCGCAACCTGTGCCTCATAGGCGCTTTTATCTTTCGCGAATTGATCCGTGAGTTCCCGTAGGTTGGTTTTCTTTTCCGCATATGAAACGAGCAGAGAATTATATTTCACTTTGAGAGCATCGTATGTAGCCTGGTCATTGTGTATGGTAAATCCTAAACTTTGCATCGTCATCGTGGCTTTTTGACGGTAATCGTAGATCAGATTGATTTCCAAGTCGCCCGTATCGGAGTAACGAAATAGAGGGCGTCCGGCTTCTGATTCCCAGATCCCTTCAGCCTCACGAACATCGGATAAGAATTGTGTTTTAGATATGCCAAATTGAGTATCGAATGTGCCGAGAGCGTACGTAATCGGCTGTTCGCACGGCGCGCGATGGATGAATATATGTACTACCGTGTCGATGCCGCGCATCAAAGGGTCCCGGTACGCGTACGCCGCAAAGATCGCCAGCACGGCTATGCCACATGTGCACAGGATTTTTAAAAAACGGTATGCGACTCTCATGCAATTAGTATACCAGCAATCCCTGTAATAAAGTCAGGGAAAGTACGACTATAGGTAATATATGGCAACAATAATCAACAACCCGGGCACTAGTGATAACAATAGCGGCGATTCAGGCGCAGGTATTCTCATAGGCGTCATCGTAGTTATCGTCCTTATCGTACTATTCATGATATACGGCTTGCCGGCATTCCGTACAAGCACGATACCTCCGGATACGAATATAAATGTAACCGTGCCAACCCCTACCCTGCCAACAACTCCGAATTCCCCATCGAATACGCAACTGTAATTACGACCACCCTAATATCTAAAATATATGGGGAATAAAAACAAATAGGCCGACAATAAATGCTGTACAGGCCGCGATCAAAACTGCCCCGGCTGCAACGTCTTTCGTATCACGAGCGGAAGGATGAAAATCGGGAGAAGTGAGATCCATATCAATTTCTATCGCCGAATTGAACGCTTCCGCAGTAAAGACAAATCCGCTCGCTAACAATATGCTGATCCATTCGCTACTGGAAATATGAAGCGTGATTCCCAAAATGATCGCTAGCAGAAAAATACACACATGCAGCCATGCATTATGAGTAGTCTTTAGAAACAGCCGAATCCCCCGGCCGGCATGGGTAAAACTTTTTGCTCTTTTGAGAAGTGAGAAGTTATTGTTCATCTGTTTTATATGTTTTATCAGGCTTATCCAGCGAATCAAGCTTATCCGCGGAAAGAAAAGCGAGTGCCAGTACAGCAAGTGCTAAACCTATATCGCGTACTCCGACGGCAGTCAATCCCAGATCAGCTGCGATGGTAAAAAGGTGCAAGGATAAAAGCACCGCAACGATAGGCACAAAAAGTCCGAGCGCCAGACAGAGAGCCAGAATAATTTCTACGGATCCGTTCACCAGAACGAATGTGTGTGCGCTCAGTCCGGTAAGGCCCGTAAGCCATGCAGGGATGAGACCTGTCCACATATCAGGATGCATGATTTGCGAAAGACCAAACCAAATGAATACGGCCGTAAATCCGTAGCGAAGAATTAATTGTGCTATGAAAGATTTATTCATACATGTGTTGATTACGGTTCATATTATTACAGTACTACTATTTACTTACTATTCCTATCTTGAAATTCGCAAGCTCACTGGCGGGCCGTGCCTGACCACCATGCTGTCCATTGAAAGCGCCGGATCCGTCTATTCCGCAGATCGAAAGAATCGCATCAGCTCCTCCCGGATGCCGGTTGATCCACGCCGTTACGTCGTACACGTTTCCGTTAATAGCTGTCCAACAGTTTGAAGCGGTATTGTGTTTCGCAACATCAGCCAATGTATAGCTCGGAGTCGACGATGCTGTAGAAGTTGACGTGGTGCTTGAAGACGTCGATGTTGCGCCCCGCCACACAATGCCCGCAACGACGAGGACAACAATGATTCCTACTATTGCTTGTGTGTTTTTTGACATAGATTAATAATTAATAAACCTGTCGAACCTATTTGAACGTAAAATTCCTGAGACCTTCCATCAAACTGTTAACTTTTTCATCAGTGATGTCATCCGGATTCAGATGAGCCTTGTCGCACACCTGTTTCTCGACATTTCGCAGAGCCTCTGCCAAAGGTTCGAAATGTTCCGAGGTGATCGTATATCCCCTGCCGGCGTATCTTTTTCTTCCATCAACCAACCGTTCCTCGATGGAGACTACACCGAACGGACCGACACGCATATCGGCATATGCGCATATTTTATGCTCGTATGAATTGCTGGATTCATTCTGAATAAGCTTGTAAAAGCCGATCTGTCCGATATATCCAAGGGCGATTTTTGGCGCGTCGATTTCCCGGGCGATCAACTCCGTGGCCAGATGCTCTTCGAGGCCGAATTTCTTTACGTAATCCAACTTTACATTCTGCCAATAATCCAGCTCCGCCGGCTTAACGAGCTCCGGGAAATAGGTCAGGTCGAATTTGATTATATTTCCCATATCATGCAGCAGGCAGGCTGCAATGATATTTTCCTGATCGACAGGATCAGTCATATGCGAACAGAGTATCTGGGCAATGGCGGCAACACGCAACTGATGCTCCTGAAGATTCGGCAATATTTTATACTCGGAATAAATCTGCTGAATGGTTTTCATGTAACTTAATACTAGTATAATCCAGCGCATTTTTAAAGGGGTCCGGACAGTCGGGGTTTCCTGGGAATAAAAAAGGGCGGAAGAAATTCTTCCGCCCGTGAACTTACCGAGGCCAAACTAATTTCGCTAACCCAAGAGAACGCACTGTGCACCACCACTGGAATCGGTGCCGAAGCTGACCTCCTTCGCGGTGCCCGAGGCTCGCGACGTAATCGATTGATAGGCCGCGCCGGTAGCCGATTGGCTGGCGAGTTGCGGAATATCGAGCGAGATGGAGCGTTCTTTGCAACCTGTGCCGATAACAAACGCGACTTCAGTCGCCGTTTTGCTCTGATGAGTCGTAGCACTGATGGTGCCGGCGGCTGGAATCGCGCAAATGGCGGCGGGACTGTAGAGAGCCCGTGCGCCAGGTGACCGGGAGAGAGCATCGGATTGAAAGCCTTGAATGACGCCAGGTGCATATTGGGCTTTGGCCGAAGCCGTCACTTTCTCTTTGGTACCGCCGGAATCGCCAAACGCTGTTCCAACAAACGTAAACGCCAGAGCTGCTAGGCCCAGGCCCATTAACCGCGGGATCTTTGTTTTCATATGCTTTGTATGTGTTTGAATCCCTGAACTTGGGTATTCCTCAACGCCACTCAGCGCGAGTTCAACTTGGGTGCAGGTGCGAAACGCGAAATTAATACACGTTTCTAACTCTGCAACCAAATACATCATATATAAAAGTACTGTACTGATATAAAGTTACACCTCCCTAACACGCAAGTAAAGGAGCAGTTATCCACAAAACTTAGATGAGCAATGTGCGGACATTCCCGCGAAACCGATTGCCCTTTCACACGTCATATCCAATATGCGAGCAATATGGTCAGGATCGTTGAGCTTCGGGCTCATCAATATTCCGGTCAACATCTACAGCGCCTCCGCAGAGCGCGCCCTGAAATTCCGCATGCTTGAAAAGCACGGACACTGCCCTATTTCGTATGCCAAAATCTGCCGCGAAACAGGCAAGGAGGTTTCAATGCAGGAAATCGTCAAAGGATATGAATATCAAAAAGGCGACTTCGTCATTCTTTCCGACGATGACTTCAAGAAAGCCGCTCCGCGAAAGACAAAAACCATCGAGATCCTGAACTTTGTCAATGAAAAAGAAATTCCGGTCAAATATATCGCGAAGCCATATTTCATCGAACCTGTATCTGCATTTGCCTCAATATCCACAATATCCTGACAATTGTAAAATTAGGATTTTTGGAATGGAATTACCAGATGACTCATCAGATATCCAAAAATTCCGGCAATAAAGATGCTGCCGGTCCACGTATGAATTGACCACGCAATAGTATCCGTTACATATATTGTTGCCATGTACACAGAGACCAGTATGAACGGCGCCCAAAAACTAAACAAATGAATATGATGCATGGAACGCTGACCTCGTCGTATAAGCACATAATACAGAATATCAATCAGGATGCCCGCGATAAGCGCCGTCCATATGAACTGATAATATGCCGATTCCATAAGAGTCGCGGCGAGCGTATTGATAAAAAGAATTATCGTGAAGCTTCCGAATGGGAAAACCCAGTGTCTTACAGTGGACAAAGCGAGGCCGACAAATGTCACCGTAAAAAATACTATATTTGCGACGCCGAGCGCCACAGCAAAATCAATAGGGATCGGATTTTTAAGGAAGAACGACTCCGCCATCCAAGGCATATTAAACGGATGCAGAAACTGGAACATGAACGTGATCACTGCGAGAAAATATGCCGCGGACAATATAGTCGGCCCGCTGTGTATAGGATGGGATTTGTGCCTATACCATACTGCCGATAACGGGCCGGCCACCATTACTGCACCGCCGATAGCCAACAATAGATGTGTCGGGCTCAACAAAGCTTCCACTCCCACCTCGATCCCGAACGTTAAATGCCAGAGCATATCACCCACCCCGGCCACAAAAGAAATTATAAGACCTATAAAGGCAAAGATGTATTCTTTTGGCAATGCAAATCTAAGCGGGTATCCCTTCTTGTGGTTTATCCATACGCACACTACCAATGAAACACCTGTGGCAAAAAGTCCAAAATAAAAAACGGCATGCCATGGAGTAAAGAACGATTCCAGCGATGATTCCAAATGCGTGTGCGCCCAGCCGTCTATGTATGCGCCGGCAGTCCACAATCCGGTGAAAAAGGTGAATATCCAGTCGAACATCCTGCTAGAAGCTGGGTATTTGTTTACTAACATACGACATAGTGTATCAGTTTTATGTAAGATACTGCTATTCCACCCTCAAAGCATCAATATTCACCGATACCCCCGAATTTCCGCTCACGTCCTGAATCACAATTCCTGAAATAATTTTATTTTGTGCCCCAATATCCGCGAGAGGTATGCTTACTTGTTTCCACGTATTCGCGTCAATTGTTCCGCCTGATACATACGCCGAAAGATTTTTTACAGACGATTTTATCCCATTCGCATCGTAGGTGAATATCTGGAGAGTTTGTCCTCCGGAAACTCCGCCATTCACGGCAAATGCGAGGTTTGCTTTGCCACTCGTATCGAGCCCCGGGTTATGGAGGAACATTCCCGCCCATGGAGAGTCATATCTAATTTTTATCGCGGAAGATCCCTGATAGACGTATGAGGTGTCACTAAAATTAATCGTACTGCCCCATGACCAATTTTCCCATCCTGACGCAAGAGAATCCGTGTAGATAGAGTTTGAGGATGCGCCTCCGCTGGTGGTAAATGATGCGACTTGATCAAACCATGTATAGATTCCGGCCCATCCCGTCTTGAAAACGCCTACGGAAATTTTGTATGTCCCGTCGGATGTCACAGGATATGCATAAGAAAAATTCTTTGATTCACCGGCCTCGAAGTGCTGATTATCGAAAGCCTTTTGCCCCACTTGTACGCCGTCTTTATAGACTTCGATATCGATGAGAGCATCGCCAAAATCCCCCGTATCCTTTACCGTCACTCCAATGGTGTCAGTCGAACCAACCGCCGGATTTGCAGTCACCGTTGTCGACTGCGTGAACGAAGGCGAGCCAGTCGGAGCACGGTTGAGAACTTTTATAGGGAGGGCTTGATCATTCCATTCGTACATTCCCGACCAACCCGACTTGAACAGACCAATTTTGGCGCTGTAGTCCCCGATAGCTGGAGGGAGCCACGTCAATCCGAACTGACTTTGTCCCCCTGTCGGAACAGACTGATTTTCATATATTTTTTGTGCAACCTGCACATTACTCGAATTGTATATTTCCATATCAATTATAAAAGGGGCTGTCGTGCCGGAATTACTAATCGTCGTGGTCAAGGTCTCCTCGTGACCGATAACCACCGGCGAAGGTGCGATAACCGTCTCAACATGGTGAGGATTTGCACCACTCTGCGTTTGTCCGACTGATATATGTGCCGTGGCGGCATTTGATGCAGCGTGACTGTCAGTCACAGTCAATGTCGCGGTGTAGATGGCGTTCGTATTATATACATGATCCGGGTTGGCTGCCGTAGAAGTTTGTCCGTCGCCAAAGTTCCAAGCATAGGTGAGCGGATCATTATCCGGATCACTGGAATTCGAACCGGAAAAATGCACAGTGAGCGGAGCAGGACCTGATGTTGGATTTGCCGTTATCGAAGCCACTGGCGGACGATTGCCCGAACCTTGAACAAATTTTCGAATTTGTCCCACATTTATAGCTGCGTAATAAAGCGCACCGTCGGGACCAATGGAAAAATCTACCGGACCACCCGCACCTGTCACAAAATCTTCCACAGATGCCACGGAATCATCACTGTTGAGCACCACGCGCTTCAGAATATCATTTCCATAATCTCCGAAGAAATAATTGTTGGCATATGGTACCGAATAATTACTTGCCGGCAAAAATACTCCGCCGATGGCAGTGCCCGTACCAGTGTGGTGGTCGTACACGTAGATCGGGTCCGTCGAGGCGGTCACCGGTGTACAGTTGTACGAAGTAGTAATATATCCTTCGCGACATGGCCACGCGAAATTCCTGCCCTTTCCTCCAATATTGAGCTCCTCCCATGTCGCCCAGCCGACATCACCGAAAAATATCTTGCCATCCGAAGGACGGAATGAAAAGCGGTAGCTATTCCTATGACCGAAGCTCCAGACCTTGGATTGATTGTCATTGGGATTTCCATTATAAAAAGGATTGTCGGAAGGAGCAGTACCATCCGTATTGATACGGATCATCTTCCCTCCCAAACTATGAATGTCCTGTGCATCCATGGCCAGAGGATCTACAGTGAGATACCCTGCCCCATCGCCAAGCGTGGCCCACAATTTTCCATCCGGACCAAAACGCAATGCACCCATGCTGTGAGTATTGGAGTCTGAGGGCGCACAATCGGAAGTCGTGGCAAAATTCCTGCACGAAGGATGCGCCGCGTCCCCTCCGACACTTCCCAGGATCACAACCTTGCTCGCCAGACTTGCGGTATCACCAACTACCGTAAGCCGGATGATGCGGCCGGTCTTATTGCCCTTGTAATCCTGTCCGGGATTATTTTCATACGTATATGCGATGTACATGTAGCCGTTCTGGGAAAAATTGGGATCGAGCGCCAATCCTTCGAGGCCACGATCGGCATAATCATTAATGTCAGTGAGTTGGACTACCGGATTCGGCAAAAGTTGTCCGTTCTTGAAGATACGCACCGCACCGGACTTTTGCCCGATAAACATTCTCCCGTCCGGAGCAAACTGGAATGCTGTCGGAAGAGAGAGGCCGGACACTACCGTGTTCACCTGGAAACCTTGAGGGACAGTCGGAGCGGCATATGCAGTCATCGCAGGGAAAATGATCGTGGCAAATACGCCAAAATTAATCGCGCGAAGTATTTTTTTCATGAAAATGTATGTGTATTATAATAAAAAATGCCAAATGTTACGGAACCTATTTTTACTCTCATTAAGACGTGGGTATTTTTATAATATTACGCTTTATTCCCCTCTGATTTTGTATCCCTTGATAAAATTGTGGATTTCTGCCATTCTGGAATCTGAACAGCTTATTAAAACTATGAAAAAACTCATTATCTTCGCGTCCGGCGAAAAAGAGCCTGACAAAGGCGGCTCGGGCTTCAAAAAGCTTGTGGAGGCCACTCGAACTGGAATCCTCGATGTAAAAATTGTCGCTGTGGTTTCGAATCATCCAAATGGCGGAGTCTTCAGCAAAGCCCAGGAACTAGGGGTTCCCTTCGTTCACTCTCCAAGAGGACGAACAGCGAATGACTATCGAAGGATAGTGGCCGAATCCTGTGCGGACTTTACCGCCCTGTCTGGCTGGCTAGGTTTTGTTCAAGGTTTGGATCCGCGGACAACCTTCAACATCCACCCGGCATTCGATCTCCGGAAATTCGGCGGCAAAGACTTTTACGGACACAAGGTCCATGAAGCGGTGATTGCCGCCTTTAAACGAAGTGAGGTCGCCTACTCTGGCGTGACGATGCATTTTGCCACAGCCAAGTATGATGATCCCGGTGCGATTTTCTTCCAACGGAAAGTCAGCATCTACCCTGATGATGACGCGGATACGCTTGCCGAACGTGTGAACCGGATGGAACATGAGTGGCAGGCAAGGATCACCAATGACGTCGTCCATGGAAAAATTCACTGGGATGGCCTGGATCCGAAATCAATTTGCGGGGCAGATTTGGAATAATAAATAGACTGTCATCGAAGCATCGTGCGCAGCTAGTAGCTACGCACTTTTTTATTAGGTAAACCTCAAAATATTAATTGAAGAAAGTTCCCTATTACCTAACCTTATTCCTGTTGTGCAAGAGATATACGATAGCAGAGAAAAGGGCCAAGATAATCAAAATTAAAATCCATCCCCATGCAAGATTGGAAAGTGAGAGGAATGCCGCGGCACCGAGTCCGTTATTTGCTTGAACTACAGGCTGTTGCAGGGCCGGATTAACCGCCGTTCGGACAGGAGCAACATTCGAAATGACATTCACCGTATTGCTGCAGGTGCGTGTTCCGCTCAATCCATTCGCTGATGTGACTGTCACAACCGCATTTTTTGAACCGGGCGTATCATAATATGTAATTATTGAACTCTGATTGCCGGAAAGGCCATTGGAACCTGTCCATGTGTACGTATATGGGGCATATCCTCCGGTTACCTCGACACTCCATGTGACCGGCTGATTTATGCGCGAAGTACTTGGGTCCGCATAACAACCGACATCGAGACCTGTTGCATTATTCCCAGCGTACGCAACCATCGCAGGCTGATAATATGTTGACTGCTGATAGGTTGGTTGATAGTACGTTGTAGGTTGAACGTATGTGGGCTGTTGGTAGGTTTGCTGCTGATAGTACGTAGGCTGCTGGTAATATGTCGGTGGCTGTTGATAATAAACTGGCGGCTGATATGTTGGCGCCGGTGCCGGATAAATGAAGGGACCTCCGTAATTTCCGCCTGAATAATTATAGTTGTAATTATTGTTATTCGCCGGTGCGGGGTTTCCTGATGACGTATTTACGTTTCCAATAATAACCGTCCCGCCCGGACTGTTTACGTTACTGTTTACATAATTATTGTTATTCGTAACTGTGCGTGCGCCTGTGTTGTTAGTATTACTAGAACCTGTGTTTGGAAACCTTGGCAGCGGAGGCAGAGGTGGAAGAGGCGGTAGTATAGAATGACCGTGACCGGAACCTGGCAATATATGCAATGGATCCAAAATATCTCCAATACCAAATGCATGCGCAGATCGAGGTGTGCTTAGGAGTACGGCAAAAGCGAGCATAAATAAAAGGCTTAATGAAATGTATCTGTTGGCAGTATTCATGCTGTTTTTCACGTTTATTTTAAAGTGTATTTATAGAGCCGTACCTATTTGCCCCTAATTACTCAATAAACGTACAGTATCTCACATTAGTCTTATTGTCAATGGGTACGTATAGGTTCAATAG
>DHWH01000013.1:17676-17910 GCA_002413065.1 Patescibacteria group bacterium UBA5187 | reverse complement strand
CCAGAGAATTTTTGCGCTTGCTTACAGTCTGCAGATCGGCAAGGACCAATTCAAGGTTGATGACTTCAATATCCTTCAATGGATCAATGCGTCCATCAACGTGAATGACATTGTCATCCTCGAAAATACGGACAACCTGCGCGATGGCATCTGTTTCGCGAATATGAGAGAGGAATTGATTGCCCAAACCTTCGCCTTCGGAAGCACCTTTGACGAGACCTGCGATGTCGACGA
>DHWH01000013.1:6534-17587 GCA_002413065.1 Patescibacteria group bacterium UBA5187 | reverse complement strand
CGAGACCTGCGATGTCGACGAATTCGACTGCAGCCGGAACTGTTTTTACTGATTTTGAAAATGTTGAAAGTTTTCCGAGGCGATCATCTGGTACAGCAACGACACCTACTGAAGGATCAATGGTGCAGAAAGGATAGTTTTCGGCCGGTACGCTCTTTTTTGTAAGCGCGTTGAAGAGCGTGGATTTTCCGACGTTTGGGAGTCCGACGATTCCTAAAGATAAACTCATAGTGAAAAGAGTTTAGCACAAAGACTTACTTTCGTCTTAATTGACTTAATCTTTCCATATGCTTAACTTCAATGTATCAGCATATCTATGCTGGGACCATTAATGAATCGTTCTCTGATTCATATTAGCAAGCAGAAATAAGTCGTTTGCTAATCGATACTGTAATGGGAACTCCGGAAGGAGAAATATGAGAAACGAAGAAAAGTGGATCGTTAACTTAACGAAACACGCGATAGGCAAAGAAAGAATGAGCAGGTTTCAAAACGCACACAGAATAGGGGGAGTTGTAACACCTGGATTTATCCTGGATGCCCACAAAAATCACATCCAGGGATACGTTCGGACACTGTCTCCACAAAAGCTCGGCTGTGTATGCGTCATGGGACGCGGTCAAAATCCGAATGACAAATTCTTTGATTTCATTCAGGTTTCAAACTTCAGCGAACTCTGTTTCACCTTGGAACCCAGCATGTCCGGACTTGAATTACTGCAAGAAACTGCGACAGCAGTCATCGCATGTATTGCTTGCGACATTGTCAAACAAGCTGATTACCGAGCCGAGGAAGCGCGACGAGATCGCGAGTACGCATTGTGAATAAACTCGGATAAGCTGACTCTTACCCACACACACTAGCTGCCTGAGAAATTGGGTAGCTATTTTTATTAAAACAACTTTCCACCTACAACAGCCGCTTCAATGTCCGGCCTGATCAATATGACATTTCCTTCATTATCCGGAACCCCGAGGGTTAAAACTTCGGATTCGAATGCACCGATTTTTCTAACAGGAAAATTGACTACGCCGAGAACAAGCTTTCCCACAAGGTCTTCCTTTTTATACAAGGCGACAATCTGTACCGATGACTGTTTTATCCCGATCTCCGGACCAAAATCAATTTTGAGTTTATATGCAGGTTTTCTGGCTTCAGGAAAATCGGTTACTTCAAGAACCTTCCCTACCCGAATGTCTAATTTTTGAAAATCTTCTATGGTTGCCATGTTTTTTAAATTGCCTACTCCACCTCCTTCGCTCCCTGCTCATAAATTTTTAATGGCAAACTCTTCCAATTCTCCAGTATAGGCGTGACAAATCTCCATGAAGCCATGATTTCGTCAGTCGAAGCAAAAAGTGTCTGATCGCCGATGAATGCATCGCGAATCAGGCGTTCATAATCGTCAGGAATAACATCGAACGATGGAACATCCGCATATTTGAATTTCAATGTCTTTGGCTCGACATTGAATCCATGACCTGGAGTCTTTACGAAGAATTTTATCTTGATGCCCTCATCCGGCTGGATCCTGAACGTCAGAATGTTCTGATCTTCAGGAACGATCTTCTTTTTCGTGCTGCGCCACTTGGCTGATTTCTTTTTTCCGCTTTTGAAATAGATGCTGATCTCGACGCGCGATTCGGCAAGGGCTTTTCCGCTTTCGAGATAGAACGGAACACCCCTCCAGCGCGGCGCATCTACTTCCGCACGAATGCGGAAATATGTTTCGGTTTTTGATTGAAGCGGAACTCCTGGTTCTGAAATATATCCCTTGTATTGCCCCTTGGTGACATTCTCTTTGAGCCCTCGGGGTGCTATTTTCTTCAACGCGCTTAAAATCGCCGCACGCTCAGAGCGAATATCATCCGATGAAAAAGATGCCGGCATATCCATAGCTATCAAAGCCAGCATCTGGAGCATGTGATTTTGTCCCACATCGCGCAAAGCCCCTATAGGATCATAGAATGCGCCGCGTCCTTCGATGCCGGCCTTCTCATGCATCTTGATGTGAACCTTGTCGATATGCTCGCTCTGCCACATCGGCTCGAACATCGGATTCGTAAAACGGAATGCAATAATATTCTGAAGGGCTTCCTTTGCAAGATAGTGGTCGATTCGGAAAATCTGCTTTTCATCAAACAGTTGTCCCAACAGTTTGTCGAGCGAGCGGGCTGTTTCAATATCATTGCCAAACGGTTTTTCTATGAGAACGCGCGTCCATCCGCTCTTATCGTCGCACGGAAGAGTCAGCTTGGATGCCGCTAGATTTTGCAATATCCCTTCATACAGATTCGGAGGAACGGACAAATGAAAAAGTTTATTCGAACATTGGCCCCAGCGGTCATCGATGGTTTTCAGACGTTCAGTCAAACGCGTATAGGCAAGAGCGCTGTCAAAAAATCCTTGTTCATATGACATATGATCCAGAAAATGCTTGATGTCTTCTTCCTTGAATTCCCCCGGCCGAACATCCATTTTTTCGCGGATGAAATCGCGAAAATCCTCACGGGTGAAAGCGCGGCGCGAAAAGCCGATTATGGAAAAGCGCGGCGGCAATAACTTTTTTGAATAAAGCGCGAGGAGTGCGGGCAGAAGCTTTGTCCGGGCCAAGTCGCCTGTAATGCCGAAAATGACAAAAATTGTCGGATGAAGCGCAAAAGGAGTTGAGGCAGAATGTGTGGATACTTCCATGGGAATTTTTAAAAACCCTTCTCTCCCCAGTCAACCCACTTCGGATACAAAGTTCCGGCGATGAAAACGCAAGGCAGAATGATGATGCCGGAAAGGATCCACAACAGAAATGATATGACCTTGGGAATGATTCCTAAGAGCGCGGAAAGCACGTCTTTCAAGACGTCGAGAATGCCTGTAAATAATTCGGCGATAAATCCCATATGTGAAAAATATACCCTATATCGAGGTTGCAATCAACCCGATGATCAGAATACCCGCTCCATTCAGAACAAATGACAATGGAATGAAATACCGCATTTTCATATGGGAAAGTCCCATCATCATGAGACCGAGTTCATCAGGCAAGGGCGACACTATCACGAGCGCTCCGAGACACGGAATGAGCCAATGAAAGAGTTTGAGGCGGAATATCGCAGTAAGCCGCTCGGATTTTACTTTCTTAACAAGATATGAAAAATCAGGTCCCAGGCTGCTTCGGACAAAACGGAAAATGAGCAGATCCCCTAGTACCGCGCCGAGCCCTCCCATAACTGCAATCAGGAATATGGAATGCGCCTTGGATAGTCCCCCCAGAATAATAATGGCGGGAGCAGTGGTGAAAACTGATGTGAAGAACATGCCCGCAAGGAAGCTGCCGAATAGACGCATATTTTCTATCGCGGCCACTACGCCCGCAAGCGCATCTGTCTTTACAAGCACAATGGCGATGATCACGCTGAACGCGACTATTGCCAGGTCTCTCATTATGTTGTTTTTGGGGGTGCTGCGCATGGGTTGATCTCTTATAATGTTGATATATATTCCATTATTAATTCCTTCGCTTTCGAGTTGAAAACTCCAAGCTCTCCACTCCTATACACATTAAAATCAATCCACTTCCATTCTGAAAACTTTTCCGGCTCCTTCAGCTTTGGTTCCTGTAATGTTGAGCATCCAAAAATAGGAACGATATCGCCTTCTTTAGCACCCGCCACTTCGCCTATGAATGTAAGAATCTTTAAATCAGTAACACCAACTTCTTCCCGTGCCTCCCGACGCAATGCCTGTTCGATGGTTTCTCCTTGATCACATCTTCCTCCTGGCATAGTCCATACTGAAATCTTTTTCCACTTATCAGGAGTATAATGACGATAACCCATCAATATCTTTTTATTTCTGACAATAACAGCGATCGGACATAATTTTTTATTTCCTATTTTTGAGAGTATCTCTTGCATTATGGTGGACCTGCGCGGACTCGAACCGCGTGCCTCCTCATTGCAAATGAGGCGCTCTACCAGATGAGCTACAGGCCCTTATTTACTATACTACGCGTTTTCTGTACCCCTTAAACGCGAGTCGTAACAGAATACAGGATTTCTGTATTTTATTCAACAGGGATTATCTTTTGATCTTCTCCGCCAATTCTATTACATGTTGCACCAATTCATGAATATCACTACCTACAGCACGCAAAGCCTTGGGTATGAGAGACTCCTTTGTAAGTCCTGGCAATGTATTTACTTCAAGAACATAAATCCCTCGTCGCGGATGAATGATAAAATCCGAACGTGAATAATGCCTGAGTCCCAGAGCACGATGAACTTTCTGCGCCAACTCTTCGATCTCCTTTTTTGTTTGATCGGCAAATCGTGCCGGAATAATTTCTTCTGACTTTCCTCCGTACTTCGCTTCATAGTCGAAAAAATGCGCAGCGGGTTTGATCTCGATAACCGGCAAGGCGTACAATTCTTGCCCGCGGAAACCTTCGATCACCCCGCAGGTCGCTTCTATACCCTGGATGTATTCTTCAATCATGACAATATCGGAATGCAGAGCCGCCTCTTTCAAAGCGGCCGGAAATTCACCATATGCACGAACAATGGAAACACCGACCGATGATCCGCTAGTCGCCGGCTTCACGACTGCTGGTAAAATAACCGAATGAAATAACCTGCGCGCAAGAGCATCGATATCGCCGGCGATTTCTGCCGAAGGAATCTCAGTATGATACGGAGATTTGATTCCATGATCCTTGAGTACCTTCTTCGCCAAAGCTTTATTCATTCCCACTGCAGATCCCAATGATCCAGATCCGGTAAAAGGCATTCCGTGTATTTCAAAAAAGGATTGGAGTTTCCCGTCTTCGCCATATTTCCCGTGCAAAGCATTGAATGCAACATCAATTTTATGAATGGCATCTTGCGGCAGAACGGCGATACCGTCTATATGCCATGTTCCATTGCGATCAATGAAAATATCCCTTGCCTGATATTGATCTTCAAAACGATCCCGAAGAGCTGAAAGCACTGCCGCACCCGAGTTCAAAGACACTTCATATTCATTTGAAGGACCGCCGCGGAGCACCCCGATACGGAGACGATGTGACATGTCTCTATTATAGCGTATATCAGTTGCCGCGCATCCCCTTCGAGCGCCTCTTGCGATGATATCCAATGGCAAAGCGATGGCATTCCGCATTCAGAGCGATTATTTCTCTTTTATATCTTTCGACCAATTCCGGATGCCCGATCAATCTGTCAGCCTTATGACGCTCGTCTTTTGTCACGGCAACGATAGGAATGCTGATGCGCCGTGCCTTGAGAACATTTTCCGCGGCACGGACATGCGTTTCATTTCCATCGACGATAATAATGTCCGGGTATGTCCACTCGGTATGATTGAGACGACGAAATAGAATTTCCGTCAGACCTGCTATGTCA
The DNA here is from genome assembly GCA_002413065.1 of Patescibacteria group bacterium UBA5187. Lineage (GTDB taxonomy): Bacteria > Patescibacteriota > Minisyncoccia > Phycocordibacterales > PALSA-1337 > C7867-002. Next base: position 12,188 of record DHWH01000013.1, on the reverse strand, counting down.
TTATTCGTATCGCGGCTTATTTTAAATTTCCGATATTCCGATGGCGCAAATTGCCCATTGATCGAAACTGTCATGGCACCTACCACGTGAGTGCCGGAAAGGTGTGCAACGTCGTACGCTTCAAGGCGAAATTCCGCCGAACCCGCTTTCGAGTTCGAACCCGGCGCCATATCCGCCTGTTCACGTTCCCGTTTGATGAGGGCAATGTCATTAATATGATCGAGTGCATACAATAATCTATTATTCTGTCCCGCCTCTTCGAATTTCAACTCGCGAATATATTGTTTCATCTCTCTTTTAATAAGACTGCGCAAACTCTTGCTTTTTCCTTCAAAAAATAGGATCAAATATCTGATGGTGCGCGCATACTGCTTCTTGGAATCCTCCTCATTTTTTTCCGGAGATCGTCCGAGAGCGCGATAAAATGCCTCACGACGAGGGTCGTGGGCTTTTTTATCCCTGAATGGAAACAGTCGCCGCAAAATCTTCAGAGCTTCTTTGATGAGTCCGCTTTCAATGAACGGTCCGAATTGTTTTTTCACTTCATATGGCAATGTGCCCTCCTTTTTACATTGATCGAAATCACGCAATCGAACAAGAAAGACGCGCGGCCATTCTTCCTTGGTGATGATCACGTACTGCGAACTCTTATCATCACGTTCGTCGACATTGTATGACGGCTGATATCGCCTGATGAGCGTCGCTTCCAGGATCACGGCTTCAAGTACGGAATTTGTCTCTTGCCACGTCAGGAATTTTGCCTTAGTGATCATGTCCACTATGCGAGGTCCGCGCGTTTCGATGATGTCATTTGAAAAATAACTTTTGACGCGGCTGCGCAGATCGGTTGCACGACCTATATACAGAGGACGTTTTTTATAGTCCCTGAATGTATAGACCCCCGGCGAATCCGGTATTTTGAGTTTTGTAAGCTGTTGGATATTCATATTGACTCCCTGTACGGCTAAGAGTATTGTAAATGCAGAAAGATGACAAGTTTATGAGAATCAGATCCTTTTTTCGACTTGATAAATGCAGATCCTCCTAAAGCCAGAAGTCAAACCGGTACCATATTCGATAAGTGGACACGGGATAAGCTGACGCCGAAGGAAAGAGGGGTCTTGGTTTTTCTTTTGGTGCTGGCAACTAGTGGCTTCATTTGCGCTTTATGTTTCGGGCATTGATATCTCCACATGAACCATTTTATTTTCGCATCGGCCTGCCGGATTCTTCATCCGGTATTTTTATTTTAAATACGCGGCCGGCCGGCCACTACACATCTCTTTTCACTACCTTGGACTTATGACGGTTTTTCCGTCATTTCTTCAACACACAGGAAAGAATACGCTGTACCCCTGTCACTCTACAAACGTGACGAAAATTTTCGGCACAATGAAGAAGGTACGGAAAGAAGAAAGCCCGATCTCTGCGAAAAAATCCTGGAGACTTCAAATTGAATAATCGTGCGAAGACTCCTATTTCCTCAACACCTTCTTCAAATATTTCCCCGTATAACTTTTCTCACTCTTCGCAATATCTTCAGGAGTTCCCTTTGCCACGATAGTACCGCCGCGTTCACCGCCTTCAGGACCAATGTCGATGACGTAGTCGGCATTTTTCACCAGATCCAGATTGTGCTCGATCACCACAACCGTATTTCCTTTTTCAACCAATTTCTGCAAGATGTCGATCAGTTTCTTTACATCCTCATAGTGCAAGCCGACTGTAGGCTCATCCAACAGGTAAATAGTCTTCTGTAAGTGGGCACGATAGAGCTCTGAAGAAATCTTCACGCGCTGAGCTTCACCGCCCGAAAGAGTTGTGGCGGACTGACCCAATTTTACATACCCAAGACCCACTTCCATGAGCGTATGCAAACGGTCTTCAACAGCAGGAATATCCTGGAAGAATTCCAATGCTTCCTCGATGGTAAGCTGCAACACTTCATAAATATTTTTCTTTCTGAATTTTATCTCCAATGTTTCCTTGGTGAAGCGTTTGCCATTACAGACATCGCAAGTCACGTATACCGTCGGCAAGAAATGCATCTCCACGGCGATTTCTCCGTTACCTTCACAGGCTTCACAGCGTCCACCCGGTCTATTGAATGAAAAACGTCCTGGTCCCCATCCGCGCGCACGGGCTTCCGGTTCGGAGGCGAACAGATCACGAACATGCGTCCAAGCGCCCGTGTACGTGACAGGGTTTGATCGAGGTGTGCGACCGATGGCTGATTGATCGATGAGAATGACGCGTCCGATATATTCGGACCCTTGGAAACTCTTGCAGTTGATCACGTCATTCGAACGATGTCTCATTTCCAAACGCGCGGACAAATTGCGATGCAAGATTTCATACATTAATGAAGATTTACCTGAACCGGATACACCTGTGATGACATTCAAGCAGCCGAGCGGCACATCCACATCCATATTTTTAATATTGAAAACATTTCCGCCGCGAATCATGATCTTCCCCTTTGGTTCGCGTCGGGATTCCGGTACGGGAATTTTTTCCTCACCTCGCAAATACGCGAGTGTAAGAGACTTCGATGTATTTTTCTTTGCGGTCAGGAGTTCGTCCAAATATCCGGAGACAACGACTTTGCCACCGTGCACGCCGGCTCCTGGGCCTATGTCTACGAGGTAGTCGGATGCGAACATCGTGTCCTCATCGTGTTCCACAACAATAATAGTATTGCCGATGTCTCGGAGACGTAGAAGCGTACTGATCAGACGATCATTGTCGCGTTGATGCAAACCGATAGTAGGCTCATCGAGCACATACAATGCGCCGACAAGTCCGGAACCGAGCTGTGATGCCAACCTGATGCGCTGTGCTTCGCCCCCGGAAAGCGTATGTGCACGACGATCAAGCGTCAGATATTCGATACCAACGTTGACCATGAATGAAAGGCGCGCTGCAATTTCTTTGAGAATAACTTTGGCGATCTCCTTTTCACCTTCGGTCAGTTTTATGTCACTGAAATATACGACAGCCTTTTCGATGGACAAATTCGTAATATCGACGATATTTTTTCCATCGATGAGAACATGCAACGCTTCTTCGCGCAGACGCACTCCCTTACATACCTTACATGGATTTTCATTGAAGAATCCTTCCGTACCGAGACCGTTACAGGCAGGACATGCGCCATATGGTGAGTTGAATGAAAAGAGACGCGGCTCGACTTCCGGATATGAGAAGCCGTCGTATGGACACATGAACTTTACGGACATGAGGGTTTCGTTTTCAGCAGCTTCTTCGGCTGCGTTCTTTTTTGTTTTTGTATTCGCGCTCTGATTGGATCCTTCACCAGCACCCGCAACCACAGCAGGAGCATGCGTACCTGGATATTCTATCCTGATGAGTCCGTCGGCTTCCTGAACGGCTCGCTCCAAAGATTCAGACAACCGTTCGCGTGCATTGTCGGCAGATCCTTTAAATTCACTTATGAATATCTCATCCACCAGAATATCTATGTCATGCTTTTTATTCTTATCCAAAACGATCTGATCGCGCAGACGAAGTATTTTTCCATCAATACGAACACGCTCATAACCCTTACCGAGCATGTCGTAGAGCATCTGATAGTACTCACCTTTTCTGCCGACAACAACCGGGGCATAAATTCGGATTTTTGCTTCGGTAATATCCACGCCAAAAACCTTTTTCGCGCGAGTTGTTCGCGTCGTGACTGTCTTTAAGATCGTTTCCATTATCTCCTCTTTAGAAATACGGTTGATGGGACGATTACAGATGAGACAATGCGGCTTCCCTACGCGTGCAAAAAGAATACGCATGTAATCATAAATTTCCGTGATAGTCGCAACGGTTGAACGAGGATTGTTCGAACGCGATTTCTGGTCAATGGAAATTGCCGGAGACAGACCTGTGATCTCATCGACATCAGGCTTCTGCATTTTATGCAAAAATTGACGCGCGTACGCTGACAATGATTCGACATATCTTCGCTGACCTTCGGCGAAAATAGTATCGAATGCAAGCGATGATTTTCCTGAACCGGAAAGACCCGTAATGGCAATCATGGCATTGCGTGGCATCTCTACAGTGATATTTTTGAGGTTGTGAGTACGTGCGCCCTTAACAACGATCTTCTCGTCGCCTGTTACCTTGCTGTCCCTATTTTTACGCGCTGCAGGAGGCATAATGCGCGGAATATATCACAAAATGAGGAGGAATTCAAGGTCTATTTCTGCCTCAACATCTCTGACATGATGATAGGACTCTCTCCTTTGTGTTTTTTCTTGACTTCAAATGTGAATGCATCGCCTTTCATATCGATCATGATCTTTCCGCCTTTGGCAACTTCCTGCGCGATAAGGAGATTTGCGACTGGTGTGAGAATCTTCGTCTGGATCAGGCGGCGAAGCGGACGGGCGCCATATTGCGGGTTGTATCCTTCCTTGCCGAGATACTCGAAAACTGCAGGCGCGATGACCAGCTCGATGCTCTTTTCTGACAAACGTTTGACGACTTGCTCGACTTGAATTTTAACGATGTCATGAATAGCTTCAGGCGAAAGGATGTCGAAGATGATGATATCGTCCACACGATTGAGGAATTCCGGACGGAAATAATCTTTGAGCGCAGAGCTGGTCTTGCTTTTGGCTTGCTCATAGTTGTCCTTGTCCTGATTGTCAGTATTGCGTGCAAATCCAAGTTTCTCCATGCGTTCGATATGCTGTGCACCGATGTTTGAGGTCATTATAATGACCGTGTTGCGGAAATTGACGATGCGTCCTTTCGAGTCGGTCAAACGACCATTGTCGAGCACCTGCAAAAGCACGTTGAAAACTTCAGGGTGAGCCTTTTCAATTTCATCGAACAGTATGACCGAGTATGGGCGATGGCGGACCATTTCTGTGAGACCGCCTGATTCTTCATACCCGACATATCCCGGAGGTGCGCCGATAAGTTTTGAAACAGAATGCTTCTCCATGAATTCCGACATATCCACGCGGATCAAGGCCTTGTCATCGTTGAAGAGGAACTCAGCGAGTTTTTTTGTAAGTTCGGTTTTTCCTACGCCAGTCGGGCCAAGGAAAATGAACGAACCGATCGGACGATTCGGATCAGCGATGCCTGCACGTGAACGGCGTATCGTATCTGAAATTTTTGTAACGGCTTCGTGCTGGCCGACGATGCGCTTTTCCAATTCCTGTTCCATACGCGTAAGCTTGATGGCTTCGGATTCCAACATTCTTGAAACAGGAATTCCTGTCCAACGCGAAACAACTGCAGCAATATCTTCTGCGGTAATTTCTTCTTTGAGAATGCGGCGTGAGGACTGCAGTTTTTTCAAACGCTTGTTCTTTTGTTCAAGCTCTTTCTCCAATGCAGGTAAACGTCCATAACGGATTTCCGCCGCTTTGGCCAAGTCAGCTCGCGCTTCGGCACTTTCCCCTTCGATTCGCAGAACTTCCAATTCTTTTTTAATTCTCTTTATGTCGGTAATAGTTTCCTTTTCATTTTTCCATTTGAGTTCGAGTTCAGAAGTGCCTTCCTTGAGATTGGCGATGTCTTCTTCGATCGTTGCCATGCGCGCCTTGGCTACTTTGTCGGTTTCCTTTTTCAGAGCTTCGCGTTCGATCTCCAGACGCATGATCTTGCGGCGGGTTTCTTCCACAGCT
>DHWH01000013.1:5353-6512 GCA_002413065.1 Patescibacteria group bacterium UBA5187 | reverse complement strand
AGCAGGAGGCATATTTTCCAAAGAGATACGCAACGAAGATGAGGCTTCATCAATGAGATCCACTACTTTGTCAGGCAAAAAACGTTCCGTTATATAGCGGCTAGCCAATGTGACAGCGGCCACAATGGCATCATCGGTAATGCGGACACCGTGATACATTTCGTATTTTTCTTTGACGCCGCGCAAAATGGCGACGGCATCATCTGTAGAGGGCTCGTTGACGTAAACCGGCTGAAAACGTCTGGTCAGTGCCGGATCCTTTTCAATATATTTCTGGTATTCCTTTATTGTGGTTGCACCGATAGCGCGAAGTTCGCCGCGGGACAATGCAGGCTTGAGCATGTTCGATGCATCCATGGAACCTTCCGATGCTCCGGCACCTACGAGCGTATGGATCTCATCGATAAACAAAATAATCTTGCCGTCTGAGCGTTCCACTTCCTTCAAAATATTTTTGAGTCGTTCTTCGAATTCGCCGCGATATTTTGTTCCTGCAATGAGCGAACCGAGGTCGAGCGAAACAAGCTCCTTGTCCTTCAAGGATTCAGGAACATCGCCCTGAGACATGCGAAGCGCCAAGCCTTCGACAATGGCGGTCTTACCGACACCGGCTTCACCGATGAGTATTGGATTATTTTTCGTGCGACGGGACAGTATCTGAATGATACGCATAATCTCCGTATCGCGACCTATGACAGGGTCGAGTTTATTTTCGCGTGCAAGTTTCGTCAGCGAACGGGCGTATTTATACAAGGTGCGGAATTTCTTCGGTTCGGCGTCTTTTGACGGAGGACTTGTCTTTATTTCCTCGATGACTTTCGTCACTGCGTCTTTCTCGATCTTAAATCGCGCGAGGACGTCACGGGCTATGCATGGTATGTCAAAAATGGACAAAAACAGATGTTCGGTGGAAATAAATTCATCCTTCAAAGTCGTCGCAACTTTTACGGAGTTGTCGAGAATCTGCGCCAGATCAGGAGTGAGATAAATCTGATATGAAGGTGAGAGGACGTTGGAGCCCTCGGGAGCTTCGATGTGTTCGAGAACAACATCGGTAAGCATGGGAGTATCGATCTCCAAACGGTCAAGAATGGAGGTGACCATGCTTTCTTCCTGCAAAATAAGCGCGCACAGAAGGTGGACCGGATTGACGTGGTTC
>DHWH01000013.1:0-5313 GCA_002413065.1 Patescibacteria group bacterium UBA5187 | reverse complement strand
CATTGACGTGGTTCTGTCCACGTTCAATAGCGAGTTCATGCGCACGGCGCAATGCTTCACGGGCCTTTGTTGTTAGTTTATTTAGTGGAGGCATGGTTGTATAGTACTATATAAATAGGGTCTTCGTCAACGGCGCGCCCATCTGCGCATAAATCCTTGTCATTCCTACTTATTTTGACGCCTGAAGATCTTCTTTGTTACATAAATAGATACGAAAAATGAGAAGGAAATGTTGCAGGATGGGAGAATGGTGGAATGGCGATATAAAAAATCGCTTAACTCCGGAGAGAAAAGCGACGCGGATGCATTTGCGTGATTCAGGCTGCCAAGACGCCGTTCGGATCCTCTGCATACCATTTTTCATTTTCATACAATTGAGCCCGATCTGACCACATCATCACAGTTACAAATAACTTCAATGTGATCCTGATAGCCTCGTGCATGGGTTCACTGGCCTTGGCATTACGATTGAGAAGGGCCCAAGAAACTCTTACATGCCGCTCTTCATCACTGCCCTTTTGTCCGCTTTGAGTCTTTGTGTGTTCGCGCCACCAGGCCGTTGTAACCGGGTCGTTGAACAGTTGCGGATTTGCCTTGATATAGTTGGGCAGTCCATAGCTAACCAGTTCAACCAAACACGTCTCGATCGCGGTTTGGCAGGAAAAATAAATCCAGGGATCATTTCCATCGCTGGTTTTTTCCATGTGATAGGCCAGTGCAAGAATAGGATGCGGCAGAATCGCCTGCGGGTATGTAACCTCGCTTAATCCTCGATGCGACACATATTCCGGACACCAGATATTGCTTTTTCGTCCCACCCATTCGCTCATGTATGACCAGTCCGCCATTGAGAACGAAGCCCGGTAAGCACGATACTCATCATACAGTTTTGCATGATCAATCCCGTGATGAGTAAGCATCGCGCGCCACAAATTGTTATGACCGATTTCTTCGGTACCCTGACGATAGAGATTGATGAGCAAGCGTGCATCGGTAACGGCGTCAAATTTGCCGATCATTCTGCCCAACCCTCCGCAAAATCCGGTGACGATGATGTACATGTCGCGAATATATTGGAGGTACAGGTGATGAGGCAACGTGCCATCATGGAGTCCTTTAATAAAATCAGTCCCCATTGCCTCTACCAAATGGCCCTCCACGTTACGTTTTACGAAATCGCCAGCTCTTTCACCTGGTCGTGGAAAAATAAGAGTCATAATGTCCTTTCTTTCAAATAGCTCGCATGGTCCTTAAAGTCATATCTTCAACAAAACTGCTGGGAATGACTTCAAAAGGAATATTTAATTTTTCTAAAACTGCTTTCCTGCCAGGAGATTGCGAAGCGAGGATAAGGCGTTTCATATCTTCATCATTTCCACCTTGCCCGTCAATCGATCCTTCACCTCAACAGAACTGTCCGCCAAGGTCTTTGCACTTATGACATATCTTTTTGGAATGCCGATCAGATCAGAATCAGAGAATTTTTCGCCAGCGCCGCAGTCGCGGTCATCATAGAGAACATCGATAGGTCTTCCATTCGCATCTTTTTGTGAACAAAGTTTTATGTACAATTCGTCCGCAGCTTTTTTGACAATTCCGGCAGCATCAAACAATGCGACGAGATGCACGGCGAATGGCGATACTGAATCCGGCCAGATCAAACCTTTTTCATCGGACCAGCGTTCGACGATCGTTCCCATCAATCGGGACGGACCGATACCATAACTTCCCATCACGACCGGGTTCGACTTTCCTTCTGCATCTTTGTACGCCAATCCCAGAGTATCCGAGAAGCGCGTACCCAGACTGAAAATATTTCCCACTTCGATGGCTTTCTTTTCTACCATGTCTGATTTTGAGAGACCGAGATCCGCAAGCACTTCATCATTGAAAACCTCCTTGTTGACCGCTATCCTTTTTCCTTCATGAACATAGATCGTATCTTCACCGGCCTCCGAGAGAGTCTGGAACTCGTGCGAGTATTTTGAAAATGAACCTCCGCCTGCAAATGTCACGTAAGTATCATTGCCCAAACCGAGTCGATCGAAAATACGGATATATGCCTGCTTGGCCTTTTCATAAAATTCTTGATGCGCTTTTTCATCCAAATTAAATGAGTACAGATCTTTCATCAAAAACTCGCGGCCGCGCAATATGCCTGACTTGGCGCGCTCTTCATTACGAAACTTTGTCTGGAATTGATACGCGGCTACCGGAAGATCGCGGAACGAACGGATATGATCTTTCATGAGCGATGTGATGGGTTCTTCATGCGTAAATCCGAGTCCCACTTCACTGCCATTCTTTAATGTAGTCTTAAACCAGTTGTCCACGACCTTATCGCTCCATCTGTCGCTCGCCTCCCATTTTTGTTTGTCCTGCAAAGCAGTGAGATGCAACTCTTGTCCGCCGATAGAGTTCATTTCCTCGCGAATAATATTCACGATCTTATTGAGCGTGCGCAAACCCAATGGAAGAAACGAATATGCACCGGCCATTTCCTTGTGAATGAATCCGGCTCGGATCAGGAGTTGGGCATTCTTGGCCACCTCGTCCTTTGGCGCTTCGCGGCGAGTCTTGGTAAAAAGGTTAGTTTGTTTCATTGCCCCATATCATAACCTAAAATATATTCGCTGTCAGTATTTGCTTTTGTATGCGGACACGCGATATAAAACGTGATAAATAAGAATCCTATTTCACCAGCTTCATCACATCCTTGTACGTCACGACAACCATAAGGAGCATGAGGAGGACAAAACCGACAAGATTCACTGCATTCGAAAACTTCGGCGAGATGCGGCGACGTACGATGCCTTCAATGGCCACAAACAAAATACGGCCGCCATCGAGTGCGGGAAATGGGATCAAGTTGATCACGCCAAGATTTATGGAAATAAGCGCAGTGATCATTACAAGATATGTGAGTCCGAGATGTGCAGCATCTCCAACGATGCCGGCGATACCAACCGGACCGGAGACATCCGAGAAATTGGCGGTCCCCTGGAAAATGTGTGCGACAAATGTATATAGACCGATAGCGGTTTCTCGTATCATAATGGCCGTATAACGAAAACCTTCCACTACGGAAGTGAAGAAAGGCAACCGGAGATCGCCGACATCGCTCATGGCGATGCCGATAGCATATTTATCAGGAACCAATCCTGAAACGGGAGTGACCTCGACGGAATGTGATTCCGAACCTCGAATGTAATCTATTGCAAGCGGCGCACCGTGGGTCGAATTTATTTTTTCCTGAATATTTCCGATCGACAATGTTCCTCCCGTAGTAGCTGTCGCAGGTCCCACTTTTTTAAGAACATCGCCAACGACCAAACCCGCTTGCTCTGCCGGCGAATGCGGTCCGACGTATGTGACCATCACGCGCTGATTCGTAAACCGGTCCGCGTACTTTTCAAACCCGTCCGTAGTCGCCGTAACTCCTGAAGCAAAAACACCTACATAGAGGAGCCAGGCAAAAATAAAATTGAACAGCACGCCTGCAACCAGAACACTTGCCTGCTGCCAGCGATTTTTATGCACAAAGCTGCGCGCCTTGTCGGGACCATTAATAGAATCTTCGTCAGGATTTTCCCCATGAATCTTCACGAAGCCGCCGAATGGAATCAAGTTGATGCCGTATTCGGTTTCACCTGTTTTCCATGCGATCAATTTGGGACCAAACCCTATTTTGAAAGCATCGACACGAATACCGTTCGCTCGTGCAAGCAAAAAATGCCCCAATTCATGAACGAAGATAAGTACGGCGAGAACAATAAGAAATATGATTATTGTCATTGTATATATGATCCCGAATCTCGCGAATTAACTGAGCAATTCCTTCTCCTTCTTTGAATATAGACTCTCCAGCTTCGCATTTGTTTCATCCACCAATTTCTGGGTATCGTTCTTGAGCCTGAAAATATCATCCTTGCCGTATCCGCCTTCTTTTTCTTTAGCCTGCAAATCCTTCACCACGCCATCACGATGCTGGCGAATCTGCTTTTTTCCTTCTTCCAATTTATCCTTTGCGATCTTGGCGACTTGGGCGCGACGCTCGGCAGTGAGTTCAGGAAACATGACACGGAGGCCTTGGTCATCGGTAACAACTGAAACTCCAAGGTTTGCGACCGTAATGGCCTTTTCTATTTCCTTGGCGTGACTTTTATCCCACGGCGCGATGCGCAATGTTCGCGCACCTTCTATCATGATACTTGCAACTTCCTTGATCCCCATGGGAGCGCCGAAGATCTCCACTTTGACACTGTCGAGAATCTGCGGCGACGCCTGACCGGTACGGATCTGCTGGAACTCTTTTTTGAGCCATTCCTCTGCTCCTCCTAATTGTTTTTTAAATGGGTTGAAATCGTAGGCCATGTTGATTGAAAGTTATTGTATAACTGCAGTATATCACAGGATAAGAAGGCGAAACTATATATTTAAAGCCACATACTCCAACAACATCTTCATCGAAGGCGCCCGATCGTTCATATACGTCCGGGCTATTTCAATGGCTTCGAGCGTCGCTTTCCCATTCACAACTCCTCTTTCTATATATATGAGATTCTGAATATCATCAAGAAAAGTGATGGCGTCCTGTTTGGTCTTTTTTTCTTTGGCAATGTCCTCAAGCAATTTTTTAATAATTTCAATGCGTGCAGAAGCGGATGTTTTGATGAAAGCGGAAGCTGCGGCCGAGGCTGAAGCGTTGCCAGAACTTCTATTTCCGTCATGAGTACCGGTCGTGACAAACGAGAGGCGCGATTTTACTGTCGGCAAAATAAGGTGCGCCGAAGGAAGTATCAAAAAGAAATGCGCGTACTCGGCCGGTTCCTCGAGCAATTTCAGAAGCGCATTCTGAGCTTCGACCGTAATCCCGTTCGCGACAACCACAAATATTTTTTTGCCGGATGCATGTATGGGCCTGGTCTCATGTATTGATTTCAATTCCCGCGCGTCGTCGATAGTGAAAACTTCATATTTCTTCTGGAAAAAATCCGGGTTGGCTTGGGCGGAAATTGAGTGAGCTTCTTTTAAGAAAGTAACTAGCTCATCGTGAAGAGAATCGCCGCCGATAAAGGCGTAGGCGTGATGGGAGAGCTCTTTTATTTTCTTGAAGGAGTCCATAACACTAGTATACCTTACCCCGCGAATGTGACGAAAATTTTCGTCACATTGGTGAAGTGGCAGGAAGAACAATATCTGATCCATCAAAATTCGGTAAAACAATAAAATAAATAATATAAAGAAAAGAGCGCCGCCAACAACTTTGTTGGGGCGCTCGCTTGCCAATCGCGTGAACACTATCGGTAGATG
>DHWH01000009.1 GCA_002413065.1 Patescibacteria group bacterium UBA5187 | reverse complement strand
AGATGTGGTCGTCCAACGATGGGTCGACTACACCGGAATCGAGTCAATTATTAAAAACGGACAGCCTGAAAATTGGCTCAAAACGACACATGAATAATCAAGAAAACAAAAACGATAAACCACTCCTGATACCGCCAATAACAGCGCAAGAACAGGTGAAGCAGGACATCAAGATTGATACCACTCCACCTGATACATCAGGAAAAGATCAGGTGAGGGACGATTCTGGGCGCTTCAAGCCAGGGTTTTCAGGAAATCCTATCGGTCGTCCATCGGGCATAAAACAACTCACGCACAGGGTCCGAGAAAGACTTCTTGCTCTTGAAGCAAAAGACGAGTTTGGCAATCCGTTACCGCTTGAAGAAGCTCTCGCCCAGAAGATTGTGAAGCTAGCGATTGAAGGTGATCCAAAAATGATTCAACTCGTGTGGGCATACCTTGACGGTAGACCGCCACAGCACATTGACCTGACAAGCAAGGGCGAAAGGCTTTCAGGCACGATGATTGTCACAGATGAAGATGACCTTCGCATAGAAGAATTATTCGGGTTCAGAAAACTACTGCCGTCAAAAACAACATCACAAGAAAATGGAAACGATAAACGACCAACTAATGGAAGTAGCCTCCCCGATCAACCAACAGGGAATCCAATTCCTCAGGGAGAGCAACGTAGGGGCGCGTACGAAGGCACTGCGTAAGCACTTCGGCTACTTTGTCACATACTACCTCCAGCATTATATCTGGAGTGAGTTTGCGTCGTTCCATTACGACATGATGAGGGACGTACATGACCTCCTTGATTTCAAAGTGCGAGAGGTCGCATGGTTTATGTTCGGAGAAAGTGCAAAGACAAGTTTTGCTAAGGCACTTATTCTTTACATGATCGCTTATGAAATAGAACCGTACATCAACGTCGATGCATTCGATAGCACTAACTCCGAGCGTATTCTCTTTGACGTTGTCTGGGAGCTTCAAACTAACAGTCGCTTCATCAATGACTTCGGTGAATTGTATAACGTAAAGCGTTCCAAGGATCAGATCACACAAAAGCGTGTAAAAGATTTTGTGACCAATCCCAAGAAAGATGAATACGGAAGGATCAAGAAAGCAGGAATCCGTGTCGAAGCGCACAGTACGCAGGAAAGCGTGCGAGGTCGAGTGCATGGAGCGATGCGTCCTGGCTTTGTTTTACTTGATGACTTTGAGACAAAGAAAACTCTCAAAAGTGAAGCGGCGACAAGTCAGGTACGCATGCACATACAAGAATTCAAAAGAGGTCTAGACTCGAAGCGTCGCAGGGTTATGTATCTCGGTAACATCCTAAGCGAATACGGAAATGTACAAAGCACGATAGAACGTGCCAAACATGACCCTGAACTTAAGGTTCGCATCGTTCCTATTTGCCAAGGAACTCTCATGTCAGGGTTGCACACTCCATCGTGGCCGCAGAGATGGACGATGAATGATGCCGAAGCCCAAGCCACAAACAAGGCGAGTATTGATGGAAAGAGAAGATCGATGTGGACACCAGAAGAAGGTGATATGGATTTTCAGGCTGAGATGCTCTGTCAGCCGATCGATGAAATGAAAGCCCTCTTTAAACGTGAATGGTTTATGCCAGTCGCATGGGAAGCTCTGCTTGAAAAGAAACTTGCGGCATACGTCACGATCGACACACCGAGCAGAAAAGAAGATGGCGTAGTAACCGCAGGCGGAGACTTCGTCGGCTTCTGCATCAACTGGATTGACCGAGAAGGAAAGTGGCATTTGAAAGCATGGAGAGAAAAGCTCGGTCCCACCGGAATCATTGAAAAGATGTTCGGTATTTACAATTTTCTTGTACAAGCAGGTACGCCTCCTTTAAAAATGGGATGGGAAGATACCGCTTTCACTCGTGGGCTTGAGCCGATGCTCCGACACGAACAGAGAGTGCGACAGACTTTCCTGCCTTTGATGTGGCTCAAACATGAAGGTCGGTCAAAGCAGGATCGTATACGAACAGGACTATTGTACCGCTACGAAACTCGAAGCGTGTATCACCTCCAAGGCGAATGCAAAGACCTTGAGAATGAACTCGTGCGTTTTCCTGATGCAGATCATGACGACATAAGCGATGCGACAGCATATCAAAGCGACATCGCACGTCCTGCCGGGACGGAAAAGCCTCGAGATCCTAGACCTGAACGTTTTGTCGACACTCCATACGGAAAAGTAAAACCTGCATACGAGGATGAATTGGTAGATGAAGGTCCGCAATACCCAGACATCGGTATTTGATTGCACACACTTTTTCACATTTTTTAGAGTAAATAATTAAACAATCATGTCGTTAGCGCACTATAAAACCCGAGACACATTAGCATCGCAATCTCTCAAGGAGATCGACTACTCATACCGCTACAAAAAAGCTCGGATGTCTTCGTGGAATAAAAACGAAGACATGATGAATCCTGATCGTGCTAATCCAAGTGTCACTTCTCCATATGGAGGCAGTACCTATCTGCAACAGGCAGGCGATACGAGAGCTCAAGTCCCACTCTTCAAGATGCACGGATTTGTACACACCATCCTCTCAAAGATTGATAGCCCTCTCACATTCAAATACGTCAAAGGTGAATCAGCAGATCTGAAAAAAGCAAAACTGATGAATGCAATCAGAGATAAGGATTCCAAAATCGGTAGATGGAACTTTAAAGATTTGATGGGAAAGCGTGATGCTGCAATTTATGGACGAACTATTTATTTGTACCTCACTAGAAATGACAAAGGAGTTTATAAGAGCCTTTTGAATTTGATAGATCCGAAAGACTTCCTCATTGATCCCGATGTTGGCGGACTTTGTACTGAAGAAGAAGATGGAAGCGGAGTAGAAAAAGCTTCATACCTTGGATGGTGGAATACCAAGCTCACTCGCGCTCAGCTTACACAAGGTGTTAAGGATGGAATTTACTATAAGAAGGTGGTGGAGGAAATGCTTGCAAGCGGAGGGAATAATACTGCAAAAACAAAGCAGGATATCGACAAAGATAATCGAAAAATCAATGGCGCACCTCGTGAACGTTTCAAAAACGAGAATCAATTTATTTTCTATACATGGATCACGACAGACGAGAACGATGACCGCTATTATTTGGTACTGACTCCATCAGGTGACTGTATTCGATGCGAACCTTGGAAAGACATACGAAAAAGTGAGAAGTATCCAATATGGACATGGGCGGCATTCCCAGATCCTCGTGAATTTTGGACACCATCATATTGTGATTATGCTCGAGGCATTTTCATGGCACAAGAAAAGAGTATCAACCAGTCGCTTGATAACTCTGAGCAGATCAACCGACCGCAAACTGCCGTAAACGTAGACTATGTGCGCAATCTTGCACAAGTACGCTACCGAAAGGACGGATACATTGAGATTGAGGGCAATATCGATGTGAATAAGGTGCTACAGACACGGCAAACCCCTCCAATTCAGGGTCCATTCATGGTCTATGACAAGCTTGAAACGATCGTCGAAGGTGAAAGTGGTGTGACCGCAGGGGTAAAAGGGGTGGGGACTGAAGATACCCTCGGAATCTATGAAGGAAATCTCCAGCAAGCAGGTGATCGATTTAGTCTTTTGAATAAAAGCTACGCAGAGGGCTACTATCGCTTTGCTGTTTTACACAAAGAAGGAGTGATGCAGGATCTGAAAAAGAAAACTGCTGTCCAAATTCTCGGTCCGATGGGTCTTGAAATTGAAATGGTCACATCAAGAGATTTGAAACCATATCAAAACGACTATGACATTCTCGTTGAATCAAGTAGTGCCGAAGCGCAAAACAATGCTGTTGAAAGTAAAAATAAAATAACTTTCCTTGGAGCTTATAAAGGCGATCAAACTATTAATCAGAAAGTTTTATTTGAAACTCAGGCGGCAATCGCAGGTGTCGATGACGATACAGTCAAACGACTTCTTGATACGAGTGACTACGATGCGATCGAAGTGGTAGCCCAAGCCGACGAAGCATTCCAACTTCTTATCGGCGGAGACAAAGCTCCGCTCTACAAAGATGCCAATACAGCATTCCTGCAAAGACTACATGATCTTTCAGACAAATTTGATCATGAGCTTACACCCGAACAGCATACTGTGGTGTTTGCCTACATGGATCAGATCACTCCAATTGTGGAGAAAAACGCAGCACGTTCAGTGGTAGCGCAATCAGCAAAAGTAGGCTTGATCAGCGGTCCTGGCGGTATGGTCGATGCACCGCCTGGCGATACGATTGATCCTGCAATGAAGGGTGCTCCTGCCACTCGAACGGCTGCGCTTACACCGTAGCAATTATTATTTAATTTAATCAATAAAATTATGTCAGAATCAAACAATGTAAAGTTCGTAGAAGCTAACGGCAAGTGGCTATGGAAGCGCTACGACGAACAAGGGTCAGTTATTTTCAGAAGTCCTGAATTTGATACCGAGAGACAGGCTCGAGAAGACTACGATATCAATGGAGGCGAAGCACAAGCTTCAACACCTGAAGCCGGTCCCGTTGGCACAGAGACAACTGCTCCCGTCGCTCCGACAGCTCCTGAATCAGCTGATGCAGGTAATACTTCACCAGAAGGTGGAACGGATGCAGGGCAAGCATCAATTCCTGATGGTATAGGAACGAATTAATATCTCGTTGTCATACCATGCCAGCATTTACTTATAAAATTGAAAAGAAAGCGAAGGATAAAGGCGACTATCGTATCACCAAGTATGGTCAAGTTGCTGAGTTTTCTCTGCGTGAGATGAGTCGCAACATTGAGCAGATCAAGAAGCAGGCGAGGGAAATGGAAGCAAATGCAAAGCTTCAGAATGCTCTGGCTGAAAACATTCGTCGTGCAAATCCCGAGCTTCTCGCATACATGAAAAAGCTATCGCCTAAAAAGCGATTCGCTCTCACCATGCTTGCGATACAGGAAAATAAAGCGAAGCAATTCAAGGATCAGGAATTGCAAGCAAAATGTATTCTCAAAACCCTTGAAAAGGAAAATGTACTTGTCCGTAATAAATTAAAACTATGAGCGAACAACCAGAAACAAAAGTGGATCTCACCGGTCCGCACAATGCAGAGCAAGAAGTAGATCAAGAAAAACAACAGCTCGAAGAAGCTGAAGTTGAAGACCTCAATAAAGCAATTGACGTGTCACAGGATTTAATCTCGTGGTCTAGAACTCCTGCCGGCAAGGACACTATCGATCGTCTTCAGAATGAATCTCGAAAGGCGATGAATGAACTCTTTGCTGTTCTTCACGATAGTCCTGAACTCGGGAAGTTGGTATCGGTCATTGCTCGCTTTGAAGCATCCGTGCAAATGCTCAGGCGTTTTATCGGCGCAGACGAAGACCTTGATATCTTGCTAAACGAACTTGCCAGAAAACGCCCTAGTGTTTCAGCCGATCTTGCGAAGTAAAGAAAAGACAAAAAAATCATCGGGAAACCGGTGATTTTTTGATAAATGATTGCACACACTTTTTCACATTTTTAGCGCTAGATACTTATAAGCATAGAGGGGCCAACCTCTTAATTAATAAAAAGGTAACGGCGCTAATGCTCTGCGTTTCAATCGAGCATCAATGGGGCGAAAACCATTGCAAAAAAACGTAAACAATTATGAACAAACAAAATCATACGGAAGCCGCACCCGCTGACGACAAGTCAGGAAAAGCCGCAGGGGAATCTCAGCCAATCGATAAGAACGGCAAGAAAGATTCAGACAACCCTACAAATGGTCAATCGATTGCTCAGATTGCAGAGGGAGAAGGATCAAAGCCTAGCGATTCAAAGGTACGAAGGAATCGGGCAGAGATCGAGAAAGACGAACTCTTTGATGAACTCAAAAAAGAGAATCGTGAGATGAAAAAAATGATCCGAGATGAGGTCATTCCTACCATCAAAGATTTGCAGGAGCAGATCAAGAAAGGAGGTTCGCGCGGAGCAGATGCCAAGGACGAGATAGAAGCGCTCATCGAAGGTAGTGCAGATCCCGAGTTTACTCGAAAACTTGCGAACGCACTCCTCTCAAAGTCCAAGAAGCAATTCGAGGACGAGTACCTTTCAGATATCAAAGATATTAAGTTGAAGACTGAAGCGCAGTCGAAGGAGATCAACACCGCTCAGATCACCGGAGCAATCTCGAAAGAGTTTGACCGAGTGATTGCCGATAACCCCGAACTTGCCAAGATTGCCAAAAAAGAAGCCGTCAGGAAGTACATCATGTCGAGCGAGGAAAACCTCGGCCGCACAATGGAAGACATTCTAGAGGAACTCTATGGCGATGCGGTAAAGCCTGAACCAGGAATGGAAGGCTACAGCTCTCAGGGAGGCAATCATCCAAAGGAACCGGATTACACCAAACCAACAGAAGATGATCACAAGCGTATTGCTGAATCCCGAGAAAAGGGTGGTAAGGAGTTTGATAAGTATCAGGAGAGCCTGATCGATCGCCTCACTCAGCGTTCACGTCATCGAAATAAATAACTGATGTTTTGAGAGGGTAAATTTATTCAACTAATTTTATTCCTCATATGTTAGCAGTATTTAAAGAACAGTTCGACAACGCCTATCAGGCTGTGTTCGACAAGGTACTAGTTGCGATGGAGATCGCAAACACGCGCCTTGAAAAAAAGCTCGACTACGGTGCGAGCGTAAAGCGTGTAAAGTATTCTCTTGCGCCAATTCGTGTTCGTAACATCACGATTGGAGTGAACCGAACCATTGACCAGCTCAATGACTCCGGTGAAACCCTTCTTGTAAACAAGAACAAGGGTGCAGACTTCCGTGTTTCCAAAAAGGAAATGATTCAAGCAGGTCCAT
The DNA here is from genome assembly GCA_002413065.1 of Patescibacteria group bacterium UBA5187. GTDB lineage: Bacteria > Patescibacteriota > Minisyncoccia > Phycocordibacterales > PALSA-1337 > C7867-002. The sequence continues at coordinate 585 of DHWH01000009.1, read as the reverse complement.
TGAATCCAGCCGAGACAATCGGTGCGGAAGTCGCAAAGAAGCTTTCTCGTTACATTGATGCCGATGTGTTTGCTGAAGTGAAGAAAGCTCAGCAAGCATTCGACACTGGTGACCTCACCACGATGACATCGAGCGGAACTCCGATCGTGCTCTCGACGACAAACATTCCTCAGCTTTTGGCTCAGGGTTGTGCGAAGTTACGCCGAGCGAATCAGGATCTCACCAATCTTGCTCTGGTTATCGACAGTTACGGTGGATCGGTCATCGAGCAGTACGTCATGTCTAAAAACATTGACCTCGCTGCTGCCGCATTCAAAAACGGCTATGCCGGTCCGGTCGGTGGTGCGGAGCTTTACACCTCCGAGAATCTTCTCGCTGAAGCAATCGTCACGATGGCTTCAAATCCTACGAACGGACAGACGTTCTCTATCAACGGATTCATCTATACGTTCGTCACTTCGATCGGCGCTACCCCAGGTAACGTTTTGATTGAAGCAGGTGTGGATGCAACCCGAGATAACCTGATCGATGCAATTCATCAGACTACTGGCACAGCCGGTACAAAGTATGTCGCATGGACTGACG
>DHWH01000024.1:55857-56112 GCA_002413065.1 Patescibacteria group bacterium UBA5187 | reverse complement strand
AGATGTGTATAAGAGACAGCAATTGATCCCTGGACTGTTCGATCTCAGCAGCTTCAGCGGCTGCACTTTCATCAAATTCATTACCCAAAGCTTTTAACTTGGATTCTTCATCATAGAAATAGAGAATTTCTTTGCCTCTTTTTACCTTATACAAAGGTGGCTGCGCAATGTACACGTGGCCACTGTCCACAAGCGGTCGGAAATAACGATACAACAGCGTCAGGATGAGGGTACGGATGTGCGCGCCGTCCACGT
>DHWH01000024.1:36149-55784 GCA_002413065.1 Patescibacteria group bacterium UBA5187 | reverse complement strand
GGATGTGCGCGCCGTCCACGTCAGCATCTGTCGCCAAGATGATCTTGTGATAGCGCAGACGAGATATATCGAATGTATCTCCGATTGCTGTTCCAAAAGCCAAGACAAGGTTCTTGATCTGTTCGGAACCAAGCATGCGATCGAGACGGGCACGTTCTATATTCAAAATTTTACCTCGGAGCGGCAAGATAGCCTGAATACGGCGATCGCGGCCTTGCTTTGCAGTACCTCCAGCTGAATCTCCCTCTACAATGAAAAGTTCTGATTCTGCAGGATCACTGGACTGACAGTCGGCGAGTTTACCCGGCAACGTCATCCCTTCGAGCGCACCTTTGCGCAAGACTGAATCCTTGGCGGCCTTCGCAGCTTTGCGAGCCTTCATGGCCAAGATGACTTTATTTATGATGCCGCGTGCATCTTCCGGATTTTCTTCCAAGAACGCGTTGAACGCTTCACCGAAAACCGTAGCGGTCGCACCCTGTGCTTCCATACTGCCAAGCTTTGATTTTGTCTGACCTTCGAACTGGATCTCGCGCATCTTTATGGAAATAATGGCGGTCAATCCTTCGAGCGCATCATCGCCGGTGAAACTGTCTTCACCGTTCTTCGCCATATTATTATTTTTAGCATAGGTATTGAGTGTACGGGTCAATGCGGTTTTGAATCCCGTCACATGGGTTCCGCCTTCCGGGTTGTAAATATTGTTCGCGAATGCGGTAACTCTCGAAGAAACGTCATCTGCATATTGCAGGGCCACTTCGACAGACTCGACTCCTTCGACTTTTTTCTCAACATAAAAAATATTCTTGTGTATCGGCTTCAAAAGCTGGTTGGTAAATTTGACCAGCGAAGCCAATCCTCCTTCGAAATAAAATGTATATGATGGAGCTTCGACACCAGTGTCGCGAAGATAGAAGAGTTCGTCATCGGAACCGAATGTGGCAATTTGCCCGCGCGCATCTATGACAGAAATGCGAAGGCCTTTCACGAGATATGCCTGCTGGCGCATATGGTTCACGATACGAGTCGGGTCGAAAATAACGCCTTCTTTGAAGATCTCCTTGTCAGGCTCGAAAGTGATGATCGTTCCATGAAGCTTCGACGAGCCGATCTTTTTTACTGCAGCCTTGCGTTTGCCCTGAGAATATTCCTGCATGTATATGCCGCCGTTCTGATGCACGATCGCTTTTACGTAAATGGACAATGCGTTCACCACGGATGCACCCACGCCGTGAAGTCCGCCGGAAACTTTGTATCCTTCTCCGCCAAATTTGCCTCCGGCATGGAGAACAGTCATGACTGTTTCGAGCGCGGAAACTTTTGTCTTTTTGTGAATGTCCACGGGAATACCGCGGCCGTTATCTACGACTCGTACGCGGTTGTTCGGGAGGAATGCGATCTCGATGTCATTGGCAAAGCCGCCCATGGCTTCATCGCGGGAGTTGTCGAATATCTCTGTAATGAGGTGGTGGAGACCGTCAGGGCCTGTTGTACCGATGTACATGCCGGGGCGCTTACGGACAGGCTCAAGACCTTCCATAACGGTGATGGAAGAAGCATCGTAACCGCCGGTAGCTTCAGCTTTTTTGACCTTATTTTCCTTGGTATTTTCTGCCATATATGAAAAAAGAAACTCGTTCTTTAATGGGATAATTATAGCATTTTCCATGGCGGCTTGGAAGCGGAAAAGTGAGAGAAAGTGACTATGTAGAAGGCTGAAAATATGTTGACAACATCATGTAATTATGCTAAAAATAGCAGCAGAACTGCGAACTTGCAAAATCGCTGACGTAGCCCTTGTTTGCCACAGAAGATAGATACTTACGGCATCTGCCTTCTGTGGCAAAGCTTGTCTTCGGACAAGTGGGTAACATAGCATTGAAAACCAAAAATTGTCGGTAAAAATATTTATGAAAGCAAGAACTTGTATCGCCATCATCCTAGGACTACTTATCCTAATGATTCTGGGATCCATTAGTGCAATTTGGAGATTAGGATTCAATGGTTTTATCCTGATCTGTTGCCTCACGTCATTGATGACGATCGCGATCCGCCTTTTTGCGGTAGTGACTGGTGTTATGAATTTGAAACACCTGGGAATGACAACTTTCCTTAGTCTCCTAATTGTTGGGGTTACCGGTTGGCGATTTTACAGTTGGCCATGGCTCGTAATCTCAATAGGGTTTGTTTTGTTTTGGACAATACGACTTATTATCTGGTCAATCAAAACTCAACCCAAATCGCCGGCCGGAACTTGATTGAGAGCTTTCTGGCTTTCGCCGCAGCTTAGTTCGATTTATTTCGGACAACGCTGCGGTTTTTTTATAGTTTGGCTCTAACTAGGCTTAATACCTGCGACGCAATCGTATTTACAGTTTTTGTGAGATGCTGAAGATTAATCTCGATCAAATCAACTTTAGTCGTAAGACCATCGATTTTATCCCCCAGATTGCTTTCAACTGCATCGAGCTGATTGAAAACGTGTTTAAAACCATTATCCAGATAAGACTTTAATCCCTCTATCCTGTCACCGAGTTTTTTCTCGACAGAATCAATCTGCTCATGGAGACCGTTAAATCCGTCATCGACGTACTTCTTTGTTACAAACTCATGTTGAATAGGAGAACGTGTCATATACGTAAGCATGTGTGTTATTTTATAATCACAAATTAGTAAGCGATCCTTCTCCGTACTTGCAAATATTTATTAGAAGAAAAGTAAAGCACGGAAACAAATGTATAGTTGAATTGTGAGTTAATTATATTGTTTAGCAGTAACAAAACAAGTTCCTTATCTGCAAGAAATATTGTATAACTATAGTTAGCTATACATACGGCTTTCACACGCTCAATTAATTGAATACTACCTCACCTCCCACCCATTCTCCTTCATTTTCGCATTCACTTTTTCCATAATTGAATTTGCTTCTGCATCAGTAAGAGTTTTTTCCATAGACTGAAATACCATTCGGAATGCGTAGGAAACTTTTCCGTCTTTTTTGAAGACATCGAACAGTGAGTGGCGGGCCAGCAAACCAATGTCAGCAATTCCCTTTTCAATAGCTGACCACAGAACTTCGCCTGTAACTGACTCGGGTACGAGCACGGCGATATCGCGGACAATGAACGGATAACTGGAAATCTTTTTATATGTCGCGGACACAGCTTTGCTGAAATGAAGATCATTATACGATACCGGCTGAGGCAAACCTGCGATAAGCTTGTCGAGATTGATTTCCATTATTCCCTCATGGGCATTTGTCACGCCGATAGTCTGGCCATCCAATGCAATAAGCCCGCCAGTGTCATCAATGGTACACAAAATGGACGTGCCCGCTTCCAATGTCTCAAGGATTTGATCGCGTACCACTTTGATCCTATCTTTTTCTTTTTCCTTATTTTTCTTGGCATGCTTGATGCCGATGCACAAAGAGGTATGCTCGCCTTCTTTCGCAAAGACTTTTCCGATCTCAAAAATTCTGATGATTTCCATGCCGAGCAAGTCCGCATTGCGCACATTCAGAACCAGTGACTGCATGACTCCATCGCTGAGATTCGTACGCAAATAATTCTTATCGGCGGCCAAAGGCTTCTCAATTTCATACACTCCTTTTGGCACAAGACTGTATGTGTACACTTCAGAAAATCCGCGTTCAACCAGCATGTTCTTTATTTTTTCAGCGTAATAAAACGTTTTTTCAATCTGAGGTTTGGAATCCGGCGTGCGGGCGGTATTCGCAGGCAGAGTCGGCTTTATTTTGTCGTAACCGTATATGCGGCCGATCTCTTCGGGGATATCACGCCAGGTTGTGATATCCAATCTATTTGAAGGAATGTAAATGCTGAGCAAATCGCCTGTTTCATCTTGTTTGGTCACTTTCATGTACAAGCGTTCCAATATGGAAATGATTTCCGTTTCTGAAATAGTGATGCCGAGAACATTCACGATATCATTTGCGCGTGCAGAAATGACTTTCTGCTGTATCGGTTTCGGATAGGCGTCCGCGAGCGGGCCGATGCTCGCCCCGGGCGAATGATCGGCTATGAGTTGCGCGGCCTGGTCGATAGCCTGCGGGGCCGATTCGACGGAAAGGCCATTTTCAAAACGTTTTGAAGCATCCGAACGGATGCCGAGCTTGGTCGAAGTTGCCCTCACATTGACCGTATTGAAATTACCCCCCAGAAGAATAATATTTTTTGTTTCCGAAGTGATCTCCGCGCGCTTGCCGCCTTTGATGCCGGCGACAGCCAACGGCCCTTCATCATCCGCCTCGAGAAGCATATTCGGATCAAGCGCGATTTCCCTGCCATCGAGCAACGTGATTTTTTCCCCGGCTCTGGCACGCCGCAGAACGAGCGTCCCTTTTATTTTGTCGGCATCGAATGCGTGAAGCGGCTGTCCGACATCGAATAAAACATAATTGGTCACGTCGACAACCAGATTGATCGCGCGCTGGCCGACCGAAGCAAGCGGCTGTGTGATGCTGTCGGGCGACTCGGCGATGGTGATATTTTTAATATATCGTGTGCAATAACGCGAACACAGATCCTGATCATCTATGCGGACAAGAACCGATGTGTTGTGACCTTCATTAAAAGAAATGGCCGGCTGATTTTTTCGGGTAAGAGAAAAGATTGCCGCAATCTCCCCGGCTATGCCGTAATGAGACAGCAAGTATGGAGCACGGTCAGGAAGCACATTGATATCAATCACCTGATCCGCATCTGCCATTTCAACCCCTTCAACTTCACATGCATGAAAGGTAATCTTCTCTGCCAGCACATCGACTGCGGGAAGTTTTTCTTCAATATGTGTTTGTAGCCATTTATATGAAACTTTCATGGAAATAAATAAGGGATAATAAAAGGATGACTAGAATTGATTTACGAATCGGAGATCACCGGAGTAAAGCGATCGAATATCATCTACTCCGTATTTGATCATGAGCAAGCGATCGATACCGCCGCCGAAGGCAAAACCGCTCCATTCATCAGGATCAACGCCTGCGGCTTTGAAAACATTCGGATGAATGACGCCTCCGCCCAGCATTTCGAGCCATCGGCCCTTGAACTTGATATCGATTTCGGACGAAGGTTCCGTAAAGGAGAAATAACTCGGACGAAAACGTATTTCCACGTCATCGCCCAGAATTTTTTTGTAAAAATAAAGAAGCGTTCCCTTGAGGTCTGCGAGCGACACTTTTTTGTCCACATACACGGCATCCAACTGAAAAAATTGTGCTTCATGCGTCATATCGGTCGCTTCATTCCTGAATACTTTTCCCGGAAAAATCCTGCGCACAGGAAACTGGCCTTTGCATTCGGCGATAGTTCGGGCAGTAAGAGATGTAGTGTGGGTTCGAAGCACGGGCCGTTCCGTCGAGCCTTTGAGAGGCCGCACCCAAAACGTATCCTGCATGTCGCGAGCCGGATGGTTCGCGGGAACATTCAATGCGTCGAAGTTATAGAACTCCGTTTCAAGTTCGGGACCAAGCGCGACTTCAAAACCGATTTCCTGAAAAACCGCCTGAATCTCGCGAATGAGTTGGGTCATCGGATGCAGATGACCTGCTTGTATACCTTCTTTCTTGGTTTCCATAGGGTATTACTGTAGCAGAAAATCAGGACTTTTTCTAATCGAATTAATAAAAATATATAAAGCGCATTAGATTGAGAATGCAATAAAAAAACCGCCCAATTTGTATAGAAGCGGATTGTCTTGAATGTGTGATGATTCAAATCAATTGAGCGACAGATTGCCCTCGAATGGAGGAAGTATTACGCGAAAAGTAATATATCCATGACTTAACAAAATACGCCAGAGCGCTTTGCCAAATTCCGGCACCGACACATGCTCACGGCCGAGTTTGATGCGAAAATGGTGGACGACCGCGCCAGCAACTTTGCGGATAACATTCGAGTCCAGCTTGATGCCGCCAATCAAATAAGCGGCGACAAGTTCCGCTGAAAAAGCAAAACTTTCCCCGCTACTTGTTTGAAAAATGAGGCAGTCAGCATTTGATCTCATCTGTTCCTTTCAACGCCGTTATTTCCTATGAAATAACGGTAACAATGTTTATTAAAATAGTAGCATGGGCTAAGCATATAATCTATCCGAAATCTGGGTTATTTTTAATATATTTTTCCATCCTCCATGACCGCCCTTTGCCTCTATTGAGGTTTCTAAAATGAGGTGTGAGCGAATGACAATTGGGACAAAGGAGTCTCAGATTATTTTCTGAATTATTTTCCGCATTACCGTCTATATGGTCAATTTCCAGAGGTATGCGCTTTGTAGTCGGGTGAATTTTATTCCAGCCGCATAGTGAACACTTTGATCCATACTTCAGAAGTAAGTACCGACGAATATGACCGGATATCACGCGAGAGGATATGCCTACATTGCCCTGTATCTTACCTTGTTGCCAATCCCTAATAAAAATATCCTGCTGATATGCATGTTGGCACGCATTGGAACAAAATTTTATTTTATATCTATTCGCAAGAACAACTCTGCAGTTGGTACATTTTCTAACCATAGTATTACATTATTAACGAACTGGAATAATGAGAGACCCTAATTAACGGAGCCATCTCCCGGGCTCGAACCGGGGACATCCACTTTACAAAAGTGGCGCTCTACCAACTGAGCTAAGATGGCACAATCGCATTATAAATCAAAACTTTATTTATCGCTAATCCTCCTCAAATAAAAGGAAGCTCCATGATCCTTGACTTCCCCTCTGCCTCGCACAGCATCGATCACTTTCTTGCCATGAAGATTGGACAAGGTGCGATGCTTGACCTCCACATATACTTTTCGCGTGCGAAGAAGCACATGATAGGCGATCCATTGCACTACCATGATGAATGTACGGCGATTGAAATATGAAATCCCCCGACGAATGCCTGAAAAGAAGGTGTGGAAGACGTGATCACTGCCGCGGCCAAGCCGGGAGACTACCGTAGGATGGCCTGATTTTATTTCATGATGCTTCAAAAACAGCATGGCGATGATGCCGAGAAGCGAGAGATAAAATAAAATGATAGTGAAATACATGTTACTGCTCAAGCACCTTGAAGCGTTTGAACCTGGCAACGGCGATCTTTTCCCCGAACTTCTGTATAGTCTGATCGATCAAACCTTGGATGGTAACACTAGGATCTTTTATGAACGGCTGATCGAGAAGAACCATCTCGGCAAAATACGCATTCAATTTGCCGTCGAGAATCGATTTTTTAATGTTTTCAGGCTTGCCTTTTACTTCATCTTCGAACACTGCACGAGCTGACTTTGTATCATCTTCGGTGATGTCTTCTTTCTTCAAAAACTTTGGATTGGTAGCTGTGATGTGCATGGCAATATCGCGTGCCAATGTCTTGAAAGCCTCGTTGTTTGATACGAAATCGGTCTCACAGAGCAATTCTACCATCGTTGCAACGGTCCCATTTGCATGGACATATGCCTGAACAGCGCCCGCCTTGAATGTACGGTCCACTTTCTTTGCGGCAAATTCTCCGCTCTTTTTGCGCAAAATAACGAGGGCTTTTTCCATATCACCTCCGGCTTCTTCAAGGGCCTTTTTGCATTGCATGATAGAAATGCCCGTCTGCTCGCGAAGTTGCTTGATACTCTCTGTTGTTATGGGTGTGTTTGACATTGCTTTTGTTGATGATTGAAGTGGTAATGAATCCGGCTTACTTTGCTTTTTTGGCCACAAAAGAAAAGGACTGAGCATAATATGACAGAATCTTAAATCGTGAGTCGTAAATCGTACCTCTTGTATTATACAGTAGTTTTCTTTCCGGCCTGATATGCTTTTGCGATCTCTTCCGTGAAAAACTGAATACTGGCCTTTGATGAATCGTTGCCAATAATAGGATATGTGATTTCTTTTATATTGCAGTCCGATCCTGCCAATGCGATGACCGGAATATTGAAATCCGCGGCTTCCTTGATGGCATTTTTCTCACGGCGGGGATCAATGACGAACAAAGCGTCAGGCTGTTTTTTTAATGAAATGACGCCGATAAACATCTTTTCGAGAGACGCGATCTCCTTGTCGATGAGCATGCGCTCACGCTTGGTGTATTTTGCCAATTCGCCTTTTTCACGATCGGAAATGAGTTTTTCGTAGCGATCGATGCGCTTTTTGACCTGAGTAAAATTTGTGATGGTTCCACCAATCCAGCGTCCTTCTACGCAAGGCATGTTGATCGACTGGGCGGAGTTCTTTATTGCAGCTGAAGCTTCTTTCTTGCCTCCGACAAAAAGAATGGTCTTGCCTGAAGCGGCCAAAGACGTCACAAATGCCTTGGCTGTCTCGAATAGTGCATGTGTCTTCTCAAGATCAAAAATATCCGTGCTGTTTTTTGTGCCGAAAATGTAAGGCGTCACTGTTGGGTGCCTTCGTGAGCGTCCCAAGCCGAAATGCACGCCGGCTCCGAACATAGTATCGATGGTTTTCTTTGTATCCATAGTAGCGTACAAGATATCAAAATAAGGGTTGTAAGTCAATGACTCCCGGCTCTTTTAAGAATAAAAATACCGAAGAGAAAGCTCCTCGGCACGCAAACTGAATTACTGAACATTATGCTTCAGGTCCCCGGATAGGAGGCGCCACATCGGTAGTGAAGTTGCAACGGCATTCAAGGTAATGGCACCTCGGGCATCCATTGCCGAATTTCTTGGCCATTTCTGTAGCCAGATCGATCTGCTCACAAGATGCCACGGCGCAGATATGAGCAATCACATCTACGATTTCGGAAACGATCAGTTCGAAATCTTGTTGTTCATGCCTGCCGAGCCCAAAGTCGATCGCTTGCACTGCTTCAGCCAATTCTTCGAAAGAATGGCCGGCTGATGTCCTACTTTCATTATTGGGATATACCTGGCTCAACATACATTGAAAATCATGGAAGGATCCATGATCCAATCGTGCCACTGTCAGATCTGTCCTCAATTTTTCGGGACGTTCCTTGCTGTTGCATAACGGATCGCATGGCCGCCTCCCGCAATAGGGACAAACGCCGGGAAATTTCTTCCACGCAGCCGCTTCCAAATCAATCTTCAAATTGTTAGCCAATGCAAATGTCCATGAGAGGCTCATGCATAGATTGTGCGGCAAGGTAAACAAGTTACCCAATCGCACAGCCTTGTGCACTTGACCATGTACACAAGCATTCGGAAGACGATTCTCCACGGCTCACTGTAATTGCGCCGATTCTGTTTGCCGTAGATGTTTTCATTTTGCCCTAGTAAACCTGCTATGCTGAGATGTTTCAAAACCTCAAATAAGGCAGGATCAACGGCAGTTGTACGTGGGGCCACAATGCTGTGAGCCACCGCAGCGGATGTAGATGAAAGAATTTTACACATAATTCATTTTTAAGTTAGGGGTTATCTGGAATTACAGTAATATATTTATTAATAAATGTCAAAAACAAAATATGCCCTATTCCTCCAATACAAAATACATATTAAAATTTTAGAGCCCTTGCGCATTTTTCCGTGAAGCCTATACTTACCTTATGAAAGTACTCATCGTCGAAGACGATCGCTCAACCGCAGAGATAGTCAAGGACAGCCTGACTGCCAATTCCCATACTGTAGATATCGCTGTTGATGGAGCTGACGGTTCATTCCTCGGCAGAAGCTACGCGTATGACGCTATCGTGCTGGACCATTCCCTGCCAAAGAAAAACGGACTGGTAGTGTGCAGAGAAATCCGCGCCGCCGGAAAATCGACACCGATCGTATTCCTGACTGCCGCCGATGATATGGAAACAAAAATCGCGGCATTCGATCAGGGTGCCGACGACTACATGGTCAAACCATTTTCCCTTCAAGAATTGCATGCGCGATTGCGTGCACTGGGCAAGCGTCCTACGCAAGAGAAAAAATCCATTCTCAGGGTTGACGACCTCTCGCTCGACATTAATCGGCACAGCATTACCCGCGGAGACGAACTCATTCACCTCACCCGCAAAGAATTCAATCTGCTGGAATACCTCATGCAGAATGCAGGAACTATCCTATCTCGAGCATTGCTCCTGGAACATGTCTGGACCGCGGACAGCGATCCTTTTTCGAATACCGTCGAAGCTCATATACGCAATGTCCGCAAGAAAATCTGCCCAAAAAATAATCCGAACCTCATTGCAAACGTGCCTGGCCGCGGCTACGTCATCAATACTCCCGAGAACTTGAAGCGGCTCTAAAAGTAGGCCTCCTTAAGGCAATATGCCTGAATATAGCGGAAATACAATCCAAAAGACCGGAAAATGAGGATTTTATCTTTTCTTCATCTAGATTTTAACTTTATTTTATCTAGAATTTATCTCCTATTGATACGCTACACATGGTTATACAGGTCGAATAACCCTTACGAACGTCAATGCGCTTATTGCAGATCGCAAGACGCACACATCTTCCTCCTCCGGAATACCCGAATATTCCGAATATGCTTAATACAAACTATCCATACATAGTGCAAAAATAACTTTTTCATATGCTCGCATCCCGGCAGGCGTGCGGGTAAATGAAAATTGCGGCTGAAATCCCACCAGATGATGGTGGGATTTCTCAAGTCCAAAAGCACTTTATACTTGCTTTGTACTTAAAGTAGACGGGACCTATTAAATCAATCCTATGCAAAAAGATTTTGAAGCTTGGAATAAAAGAAAGAAGCGTATTCATATAGAAAATGAAAACCGGTTATATCGTGAACGAGAAATCTGGTGGTGCTCGCTCGGATTAAATGTCGGGTTCGAACAAGACGGAACGGGTTCAGATAGTGAAAGGCCTGTATTAATTTTAAAAGGGTTCAGTAAGCAAGTTTGCTTGATTGTACCGCTCACAACTTCACAAAAGAAAAACTCCTACCACGTAACTTTAGGAAATGTAGGAGGAAAAAATGCCTTTGCAATTATTTCACAAATCCGTCCTTATCAGCGATTTACTTTTTAATGATGTAAGAAAAACCATCAAAGATTTACTCTGATGGTTTTTCTTATTTTTTCTCCCCGCATATGCAGGGCGGGCCCGAAGGCATTTGTATCTGAAGTATAGACAATCAATTACAAATGTCAACAAAAATGCTCTTCATGGTGCCAAGGACCAGGATCGAACTGGTGACCCTTCCCTCTTCAGGGGAATGCTCTACCAACTGAGCTACCTTGGCAAATAACTGGTCATTCCCCCAAACTTCTGAAGCGTGCTCTGTCCTTGCTTAAGAACATCAACTGCAGATATCAGATACGGCTGGAGGAAATAATACGTGCCCAAACCGAGACCTATGATGACCACCCAGTAAACGATCCGGAAGATCGTGGAGATGCGGCTGGCACGGCGCATCTTGCGGAGAATCGTATTGTTCTCCTCAGTCATTTTGTATGTGCGTTCAAGCAATGACTTCTCTTCGGGTGTCATGGGAAACACTATACCAGATTTATTTTAAGGACGGAAGTAAGGGACACTTACGCAACATAATGGATAAAACATTACAGTCCTTGTATTGGATAGTATTATCTTATAAAATACCTCATGCGCGGAAAACCAATTACTAAAAAAGAAATAAGTAAGATCATTCGTTTGAGAAAAACCGGGCACAGCCTCCCGGAAATAGTGCGGGCACTGCAAAGAGGAAGTTCGACTGTATTTAAATACACAAAAGATGTCGAAATCCCTTCACCATATCTTTCCCAATTAAAAATTAAACGGGGCGGAAGTAGAAAACGTGCCAACAAAGCGTGGGGTGAAGCACGTCTTCAAGCGGACAAACGAATGAGCCGTTCCTTATCCGCAGATCAGCGCCTTTATTTGTTAGTGGGACTATACTGGGGTGAAGGAAATAAAACTGAACTTAATCTGATCAACTCCGACCCCGGACTCATAAAAACATTCATCTCCTGTCTGTCTGACCTCGGCATACGAAAAGATCAAATTAAGATTGGCCTCAGAATTCATGACGACATACGTGCGGCTGATGCAATTGATTTCTGGTCACATCTTCTTTCGATCAATGCGAGTGCAATCCGTAGTATTGAGATCATAAAAGGCAAGAAAACGGCAAAACTTCGCTACGGCATGTGCCGTGTCCGGGTTGCAAAAAGCGCGCCATACTTTAAACTACTCATAAGTCTTATCAACAAGGTGAAAGACTCCTTCAACGCTGCCGTAGTTCAACGGATAGAACAAGGGACTCCTAAGCCCTAGATGCAGGTTCAATTCCTGCCGGTGGCACCAATGCAAAAAACTACACAAAAAACGATATGGGTAAACTTATTCGTCATGTGCGCCATAGTCATCGTAGAGTTACTGCTACATCAAGCAGACAAGACGTTATCTCTGAGTAATTTCAAAAATACCGCGTTCCTTGTTATTGGAATCTGTTTACTTGTTAATGGGCTCATCTTTAGAATGTGGGCATCCTATACATTTTATAAAAATGGGATACAAGTCTTAGCTATCGGACCACAACATAAACTCATTCAGTCAGGACCTTATAGCGTATCTCGCAATCCTTTGTACTTTGGCATCATTAGTATCGCTTTTGGCTTCTCATTGATCTTAGGATCGATCTTCAGTCTTATCGCATCAACGTTACTTATAATTCATTGGCACTTGTACCAGAAACTGTTTGAAGAAAAAAAGCTTGAAAAAGCTTTTGGCGAGGAATATAGACGATATAAAAAGAAAGTTTCTCGTTGGATTGGGAAAATGTAATTACTCTTCGTCCTCCTCACTTCCTCCCCTCGCTGAATCAGCGGATGCTTCCCCCGTCTTCTCAAATTCATGCAGCGCATCGATGATCGGCGCAAGTTTGCCGCTCATGATAATAGGCAGATTGTGCCAGGACTGTTTGATGCGGTGATCGGTCACGCGGTCCTGCGGGAAATTGTATGTGCGGATCTTCTCGGAACGGTCGCCTGTGCCGATCTGGCCTTTGCGGTGAGAGGCGAATTTCTTTGCTTCCTGCTCTTCCTGCAAGGCAGCAATTTTTGCCGTGAGAATTTCCATGGCGCGTTCGCGGTTGGCGGATTGACTGCGCTGGACGGTCGAACGGACGTCGAGACCTGTAGGCTTGTGGATGACGCGCACGGCACTCTCAACTTTATTCACGTTCTGTCCTCCTTTTCCTCCTGCACGGGAAAATTCCAATTCAATGTCGGCAGGATTGATCTCGAACTTAACTCTTTTTCTGATCGGCATGATTGCGACCGAAGCAGTTGAAGTGTGAATGCGTCCTGCTTTTTCCGTCTCAGGCACACGCTGAACGCGATGCACTCCGGTTTCCCAGCGGAAATCCTCGTACACGCCTCGGCCTTTCAATTCCAGGGAAGCGTCCTTGTATCCACCGATATCATTTTCAGATTTTTCCGTGATCTTCGCTGACCAGCCTTTCGACTCGGCATACGTCTTATACATTTCGACAAGTTCGAGTGCGAACAAAGCCGCCTCATCTCCGCCGGCACCTGCACGGACTTCCATGATGACTTCATTCGGCTTTTCATCTTCTTCCACATCGGCGGCAATGATGGCATTCATCTGATCCTCCAGATTCTTTTTCTGTTCCTGAATGGANNTACTCAGGTCAGCTTCGGCCAGCTCCTTAAACGATGGATCTTTTTCAACCATCACGCGGACTTCCGCTTCATCTTTGACTAATTTTTCGTACAGAGTTACGAGAAAAGCGGTCTTTGGACTGTTTTTATAGATATCTAGGTTCAATGCTTTTGAAGCTCGAGCAAACAGTTATTTCTTTGCCTTTGCCTGTCGGGTCTTGAATTTCTCCACACGTCCGGCTGTGTCGATGGTTTTCTCCTGGTTTGTATAGAAAGGATGGGATGCGCTTGAGATTTCGACGTAGTGAATAGGGTATTCTTTGCCGTCTGTCCATTTCTCGGTAGTTTTTGTTTCAATGGTTGAAGGTATGAGAAACTTGGTGCCGCTTGAGTTATCGGCAAAAATGACTTGTCTGTAGTTTTGTGAGTGGATATCTTTCTTCATATGTGAAGGGTAATTTAACATAGATATTTACCTGATGCAAATGCTATACTACTTCCTATATGGCCATTCGAACTGCACCGCGCTCGCACATTATCTATACCATTGCTGTCATTGGATTCATCTATGCCCTCCACATCGTGATTCCGATGTATTCGAACTCGAGTTTCTTGAGCCTGTTCGCTGATGAACAAACCATCGGATTCATCTATATGGCGGGGGCGGCCTTTTCGATTTTTGGCTACCTCATTGCGCCCGGCATCATTCGCAGACTGGGAAATTACAAGACAGCGATGCTCCTCGTATGCCTGCAGATCGTCATTTTCTACATGCTCATCTCCGCAACCTCGCCAAGTATCCTCGCAATTATGTTTATATTGCAGGCCGGCATCATCTCGCTCATCGGCCTTTGCCTTGATATATTCCTGGAAGTGTATAGTGTCGGAGCTTCCGTGGGAGCGATACGCGGCTTCTATTCAGCCACACTCAATGCTTCATGGGTTATTGCGCCGCTCATCGGTTCGATGCTCATCAACGGTACCGAGAACTATCGCAACACCTATGTCGCAGCATTGGCGATGCTCTTTCCCTTGCTTTATCTCATCTACCGCAACTTCCCCCGCTTTGAAGACCCGAACTACACACATCTTTCGCCATGGCATCTCGCCAAACATATTTCCAAAAATGCGAACTGGGTCAAATTGTTTTTTGCCAATCTTATTTTGCACACATTCTATGGCTGGATGGTGGTATACAGTCCGCTGTATCTTCACAATGTGATCGGCTTCGGCTGGGAAGAAATCGGCATAATTTTGGTCATAATGCTCATTCCATTCCCTCTCATCCAATATCCGCTGGGAAAGTTGGCTGATGGAAAATATGGCGAAATAGAAATGATGGCCATCGGTTTTTGCATCATGGGTGCCGCAACTATTCTGTTGTCATTTGCAACACAAAAAAGTCTCCTGATCTGGGCCCTTTTATTATTCGTATCGAGAATTGGCGCAGCAATGGCAGAGGTCATGATCGAAACATATTTCTTCAAGACTGTTTCCGATCGCGATACCGCGGCTCTCGGATTATTCCGCGTCATTCGTCCGCTCGGCACATTCCTCGCACCCCTTGTCATGATCATCGGACTCCTATTCACGACTGAACAATATATGTTTCTGGTTATCGGTGCGATAGCGCTTGTCGGGCTTTATCCGACGTTGTTAATTAGGGATGCGAATTAATTCAATCATTAAAACAATAAAACATCCTTCTTCCAAGCCTGCGGAACTCGCTCCCGCTCAAACAGGTCCTCGGCTTATCAGAATGATGTTTTATTGTTTTTTAATTACTTAATGTATTGCGCCTCAAAACAAATAAACATTGGGATCTCCTTTCGGGTACGATCTTCCTCTGCCGCCCGTGGACCAGCCTGACTTTTTTTATGGGAAATCCATTCTTCGAGGCGAGTGACGGCAAAACCGGCTTTGTTCAGCGCTTTGAAATACGACTGCAGGGGCCTATGAAATGAAACCGTGAATTTCTTTTTTGTGGCGTTGATCTCTCCCGGCGTCATATCGATTTTAAATTGCTGATCGGACATATAGGAATCTATTCTCCTGTATTGCTTGTTCATTTTTTCATCCCATTGCCAGCTCGAATGCTGTGGTATGCGAAATGCGGGATGGTTCAGTATCAGAACAACCCGTCCGCCCTTTTTCACGACGCGGCCGCATTCTACGAGAGTGCCGAGGAGATTTTCGATATTCTGCAGGGCCAAAACGATAGTAATGACATCTGCAGAACCGTCCGCCGCAAAAGAGAGCTTATCGGCAGATGCGACGTGATATGCGGTAGATCCGGTTCTCTCTGGAAGTCCTTTCGTCGTCTTATCTGCAAGAATTTTTGTCTGCTTCGCGGTCTCATTTGCCTGGGCGATGCGGATTAGTTCAGGAGAAATATCGCTGCCCAAAACCTGTGCGCCATTTTCTGCAAAGGCACGCGTAAAATAGCCCTGGCCACAGGCCACGTCCACGATGGTCATACCCGCTTTCGGGTCGACAATACGGATCACATTCGGCATCAGGACCTTTTTCTGGTATGAATCGGGCGAATCCTCGATAAGCTCATCATACCAGCCGGCAACGGCTCCCCAGGAAGTTTTTTTCGGTGTCATAAGGGAATTTTTTTAGATGTATAATATTCTCGAAGCGATGTGAACTTGGAACCATCTGTCGTAAAAATAGCCACTTCCCGCATTTCAATTCTCATATTTCTCTTGGTATCTGTAAATTTCGCTTCCCATTCTTCGATAACATTCCCCCCATTGACCCACACATTTAGAAGCCGGAAACTAATATCTTTTTGCTGACCTACCACTTTGCTGACCCAATAGTCCCGAATGGCATCATGGCCGCGATTTTCGGGTTCATGAGGATCATTGTAGGTGGCATCCGGAGTAAAGATCGTGAGGATCAGATCGGGATCGCGAGTAATCCATGCCTGGCCGTATATGCCTATAAGTTTGGTTGCGGTCTCTGTATCCATATTGCTTAGACTAGCACTATTTTAAGAAATATTCATGCCACCAGGAAAAGAAACGTATACCAAGCGAATTTCTTGTGTCCTAATTTTTTGGCTTTGCATAAGTGTGCCCTTATCCCCAGAAAACTACGCGTTATGCACAGCTTGTGAACAAAAAATGGGGTCGGATTCCGTTGACTTACGTCAAGGAGGAGATAGACTTAATGCAGGTCNNCCATTATGGCAAAACAACCCGCTTCGGCGGGTTGTTTTGCCCTTGAGAAAGCATAAAGAGCCGCCCTAAGTAATTTAATACTTTTATACCGAATTCAACTTGTTTTTAACTGATCCAACACTTCAAATAGCTTGGCGTATTCTTCCGGATGAGGTCCCAAATCGCTTTTATTTTCTTTGACCCACTGTTTCAATTCATCAATTCCAATATATCTGACTTGCTGTACTTCCGATTCCTGCAACACAAGCTTTGAAATATCCAGATCTTTCTTTACGAGATACACATCCTGGAATTCACGATTGATAAGGCCTGATTTACTGCCGTCTTTTTCAGTTCTGATTAGAAATAAAAATTCCAAATCAATCGGATCGATGGAGACTCCAATTTCTTCCTGAATTTCACGAATAGCAGCCTCTTTGCTCGTCTGGCCTGCCGAAACATGTCCCGCCACAGAAATATCCCACTTGCCCGGACGCGTTGGCTTTTTCAGTGATCTTAACTGCACAAGTAATTGCCCCCCCTGTGCGAATTCAAAAACCACACATGCACGCTGCGATGCCAATCACCGTCTTTATGAACTTGAGATTTTTCTTTCGTCTGGCCGATTTTATTGCCGTGCGCATCCAAAATATCTAAATATTCTTCCATAGAAGTAAATAATTATTTTTGATTATCAAAACGTACCCCAGCTCTAGTTGCGCCTCCATCTCCCTTCTTCACAACAAGTGCCCCTACATACCTCACCAGCAAAATCGATGCCGTCGCAAGGAAGGTCCCGAGTGCCCAGCCGGCGATGACGTCCGAAGCCCAGTGAACATTCAACACAAGACGGGAAACACCTATGGCGATGACCGCCAGAACGCATACAACCAAAACCAATTCACGTTTGGCCCAAGAGTGAATCCTTGATGCCAGAAAATACGCTATAACTACGAAGAACGCGGCGGACATGCTGGCGTGACCGCTTGGAAAGCTGGGATCATTAATAATCAACTGAAGGGCGTTCTCCGGACGGGCGCGCAGGAAAAATTCTTTCATGAGCAATGTTGCGATGCCTGTTGAACCAATCGCCATGATCATGATGGCGGCTCTACGCCATTTTTTCTTCACTGCCAAACCTATGCCGATAAGTATTCCCAGGCCGCCCGTCACGGCAGTTCCGCCTATCGTACTTACCCATCCGGCTATCGTAGAATAGAGCGGCGTTGTCTGATGAAGCATGTCCATAGCTCCATCCACCCAGATATCGAAATTTGCCATAAAGGAATGTGCAGCCCACGCATCCTGAATCGTTCGCGCCAATACGTACAGCGAGATGACATTGAGCCCGAGCGTGAACAACTCGTATTTTTTGAAAATATGGAAACGCATATTGATGAATCGGTATCCCCAGATAGTAATAATGGCAAAAATAAGGGCAGCAACCACAAACTTTCCGAGCGTGCCCGCAGCGGCATGATACCCGGCTCCGAAGACGTACCCCACGAAAATTGAAATAACAGCCCACGAGATCCCGCCGATTATATTATAGAACCAGAATTTTCGCGACGAGGTATGAGTCGTGCCCACAAGAAATGGCATGAGGGCTCTGGTCACCGGACTGAAGCGTCCGATGATCATCGCCTTCCCTGTGTGCCTGGCGAGAAGGTTTCGGGTCTTTTCGATATGCGAATCCCGTACAAAAAAGTATGGCCTGATTTTATCTATGAATGATAGGCCGTATTTCCTGCCGAGGGTAAAACCTATGTAATCGCCGAGAATGGCCCCGATAACCGAAATAATAATGACTATCGTCAGATCCAGAGTGCCTATCCTGGCAAAAAAACCGGCAACGACAATCGCTATGTGTCCAGGCACAGCCATGCCCACCAATGGAATTCCTTCGAGAGTGGTAAATATGAACAAGATAACGTATCCGCCATGCGTAATAATGGCTTCAATGTGGCTTGCGAAATAAGAAAAAACGTGGGCGTATGGCATAAATGGGTTGCTGAATTATAGCATGCCGTGATAAACTAACTTTCTTATAACAAAGGTGCAGGTGCATGAGGTATCGTGCGCCATTAATTAACTATTTCCCCATTTATCATCATGAAGAATGTAACTATTTATTCGACCCCGACGTGCGTGTATTGCAATATGGCCAAGACTTTTTTTAAAGCCAACGGTATCTCGTTTACGGAACATGATGTCGCTTCCGACATTACCAAGCGCAAAGAAATGATCGACAAGACCGGCCAGATGGGCGTACCTGTCATCGATGCGGGAGGCGAGGTTATTGTAGGTTTCGATGAAGTAAAGTTGAAATCCGTTTTGGGGATTAAATAATAAAAGCTGAGATCGTAAACAAAAAAGAAGGATTTATGTCCTTCTTTTTTGTTTAGGGTGTAAAGTAATTTTTATTTTATTTCAACTCCTTTTCCATTTACGATCTGTCTAACTGTAATTGCAGCATTTTTTGAAATTACACCTCCCACCTGATCAAATGTAATTAGTCCGTAGGTAATTGTCTTAAACTCTGAAGTAGCCATATACGATGATACATCGCGTGGATTATCTTGCAGGGACTTCGCAAGAACATACACGGTATCATATGTAGTCGCGGCACTGAACATAGGGAGATGAGCGTATTTATCCTTGAATGTATTACTGAACTCCTTGGCAGGAATAGCAGGAACATAGTATTTAATTCCTTCCAACCAAGCAGAATTAAAATTTTTATCAGTGAGGTCCTGCTCTATGAATTCATCTCCGTATAATGCAACCTTGCTTTTAGTGAGTTCACGATACCGTTTTATAAAATCAAAACTCAACTTTGGATCATACGAACCAAAGAAAACGGCATCGGGTTTTTGACTTCCGATTTTCGCTATAACAGG
>DHWH01000024.1:8514-36054 GCA_002413065.1 Patescibacteria group bacterium UBA5187 | reverse complement strand
TACGAGTGTCGTTGTCTGGATTTATAAGGTCCTCACTTACAATTTTAATTCCCTTTTGACTGGCTTCTTTGCGCAAGAATTCCGCAAGTTTTGTGTAATACGGATCATGTTGCAATACAATAGACAGTGTCTTTACACCTGATCGACTCATTGCATCAATTGTCACCTGAGCTTTTGCCGAAGTCCGGTACCAAAGCGAAAAAACATTCGGATGATTCAATGGAGTGTTTACTGATTCAATAGCTGCATCTTGAGAAATTAAGAGCATACTCTTCGGGACCACACTTTCTGAGCCAGGATATGAATCGAGCCACGTAATCATGACCGCATTTACCTTATCTATATTTACCAGTTTAGAAACAGCAGATACTGAATCTTTTGAAGAACTTTTCATGTCTTCTACAACTAGCTCCAGATTTTTTCCCTGAATGCCTCCATTTTTATTTATTTCATCAACAGCCAATTGTGCCGCCTTTAGAGATTCTTCGCCCCACGGAGCCGCATCACCTGTAAGAGCGAGTGCTGCGCCTATCTTAATAGTTGATGTCGGCCGATAATTCCTCTGCACTACAAAAATAGCAATTAAAATCACTGCGATTAGAATTCCTATTATTACATTTCTTTTTTTCATAATATAACTATACTATAAACTACATATAATGCATTTACTTATTTACTGTGCGGGTAGCGAGAATCGAACTCGCGTCTCAACCTTGGGAAGGTCGCATTCTACCACTAAACCATACCCGCATTTTTATTGTACTTCCGTACTAAGAAATTAAAAAGTTTAATTGACCTTCAGGAATGCCTTGCGATAAGCCATATGAAACGGCATCTTTCCATGTAGACTTATCATCATAATCGAATTCAAATATTTTGTCTTTAAAAATAGCAATTATATGTTTATCTTTCCAGAAGTGCATATACCAGGTACCAGAGCGTATATATTTAGAAAGCTTTTGTATTTCATCTTTAGAAACACTAACCGTGTAGAGATGCCAACGATCCGAGGGATTTTCGTCATTTGAAATCTTAAAGTTCACAACGTGAATATCATTAAGAACTCTGTTGTCTTCGAGGCTTTCTTCGATAATTATACCTTTGTAGTCTTTATTCATACTAACTGAAAATTTTTATGATCGTGCAAGTTCTACATCCCCATCTTGTGCCACAACCTTCCCCACCAGCCAAGAGGCTCCGCTGAAATCACCTTCGTAGTGGATGCGGCACTCCCGGGCGGATCGACAATGACAGCCACTGATTCCCCTTCTTTGACGGCACGATATTTTGTACGGAGTTCCGCTTCAATGCCCTGCTCAGTGGATAGATAACCGACTTGATGGGAAAGGTCTTTTTGACGATCCTCAAGTTTGGTAAGCTCAATCTGCGCCTGCGAAACTTTCGCCGCGCTCGCCAGAGCTTTTTGATTGATATTCCAGGCCGCTTTGGCCAAAATAATGGCTAAGATAAAAAGTCCCACAAGCGTAAAAGGCGATGAAATGATGTGTCTGCGCAGAGGACGTTTGCCGTATTTCATATCCTACAGTATACTAGATTTACTATGTTATTTCATGAAAAACACGCAAGGTATTCGGAGTCGGCATGGTTATCGTCGGCATTCTCATAATCCTCAGCATGATGCTCCTGTATTTCCCGGTGTGGAGGTAAACAGTCTGCGCGCGCAAAGATTAGTCTCCTGCCCTCATCATCTTCACGAACACTTCCTGTGGAATATTCACGGAACCGTGCTCTTTGAGTCGCTTGCGGCCTTCTTTCTGCTTGTCGCGCAATTTCATTTTACGGGTAATGTCCCCGCCTGAAAGCGTTCCTGCGGCATCTTTTTTCTTGCCTGAAACAGTTTCGGAAGAAATGATGCGGCCGAAAGCTTTGGCCTGAACTTTGAATGTAAAGAGCTCGCGTGGCAGGATCTCATGCAATTTTTTGACCATTGCTTCCGCATCTTCCGGAACACGTCGGCGCGAGACTACACGGCTGAATGCGACGATAGGTTCATCGGCCACCAGAATATCCATACGCACAACATCCGCTATGCGATTTTCCGTAATGTCATACGATATCGAAGCGTAGCCTGACGAAATGCTTTTTATTTCATCAAAAAAGTTGCGCATCAATTCGCGAAGAGGCATAAGTGATGTGACCATCGTTCGGTTATCACCGAAGTTTTCCGTAGCCAGCACTTCAGCTTCGTGCTCATACAAAGACTTCATAAGTCCGCTCAAATATAATGGAGGCGTGATGATCTTCATCGTTACGATAGGTTCGGATACTTGCTTGATGTCATGGTCGTCAGGAAACAGGGCCGGTGAATACACGATGATATTGTTGCCGTTCTTCAACTCGACGGAATACGTGATGCTCGGCTGAGTCACGACCAACTCCAAATTGAATTCGCGACGCAACCGTTCTGTTACGATCTCCATATGAAGCATGCCGAGAAATCCGCAGCGATATCCTTTGCCGAGAGTTCCCGATGCTTCTTCTTCATATGTAAATGATGAGTCCGACAAACGCAGACGTCCCAACGCTTGGCGGAGCAACGGCAGGTCATCCTGACTTTCAGGATAGAGCGATGCCCAGACAACAGGACGCGGAGTTTTGTACCCAGGCAAAGGCGGGATGCTATCGCGATTTGAGGCTATGGTATCTCCAACGGATGCAACGCCGGGCTCCTTTATGCCCGTTACGATGTAACCGATCTCGCCTGCGCTCAAAGATTCGACGGGCGTATTGTCGGGTTTGAAAATACCGACTTCGATGGCTTCGAATTCCCTTTCAGCTATTTTAAATATCAATCGGTCATGTTTTTTTGCCGATCCATTCATGACGCGAATATAGACAATGACACCTGTGTGGTTCGAATATTGAAAATCAAAAATGAGAGACCTGAATCTGTCAGTCTCATCTGGTGATTTTGGTGCGGGCACGCGTCGCACTACTTCGTTAAGCAATTCCGCGACCCCTTCGCCTGTTTTACCGGAGACGGTGAGAACATCTTCTTTCGAACACTCGAGAAGTTGGCAAACCTCGGCCACAACCTCTTCGGTTCGTGCGAGCGACGAATCTATCTTGCTGACCACAGGAATGATCGTAAGCTGTGCTTCACGTGCCATGTTCAAAGTGGTCAGTGTTTGAGCCTGAACACCTTGTGTCGCATCTACTAGGAGGATAGAGCCTTCCACGGCCTTGAGCGAGCGTGAGACTTCGTAGGAGAAATCGATATGACCGGGAGTGTCGATAAGGTTAAGTACGTATTCATCTGCCCCAGCCTGCTGGCCGGTGCCCGATTTGTCTCCACTAGCAAATCGCCATTTCATCCTGACCGGCTGCATCTTGATGGTAATGCCGCGTTCGCGTTCCAATTCCATGCTATCGAGAACTTGATCCTGCATTTTGCGTTTTTCTATAGTGCCCGTAATTTCCAGCATTCGGTCAGCCAGCGTGGATTTACCGTGGTCAATGTGGGCTATTATGGAGAAATTACGGATTTGTTGAGGGTTCATGTAGGAGAAATATACATGTAAGGGAACACTTACGCAACGCGTAAGGGGACACTTATGCAAAGCAAATGTCTGTTTGACAAAATAACTGACGCTAACGTACTATCGTGATAGCAAACAACAGCACACCCTTTATGAAAAAATTAAATACAGCCACAGCAGCACGGACACGGAAAACACGTGAGTCGCTCACCCAGCAACTCAAAGCATATCAAGCGCAAATAAGATTTATCAAACGCGGACTTACCGCCTTGAGTAATCCGCGTAGAAAAGGTGTTTCGTTCGAAGTTCATTTTCCGGCGACACCCCCGCATCACAATGCGATCGTAGGCCGACATAAGAACCTTGCTGCGGCATACCTGCAAGCCGACAAAAAACGTCGCGACAAACTCAATCCGAAACGTGCCCGGAAGATAGAGTCCCGGGGCGTATATGCATATGCATTCATACGCACGGACAATCTTCTTGTCGCCATCGAAGAGAATGACGCTGCCGCTCTCGCATCGGCCACGCAATTAGGAGACTGGAAAGACGTCTTTAGCGTAGCACCGGCCAATAAGATGTGGCTCAGTCCACTTACTAAATAAAGCGGCGCATAGTCCCTTTCAATTAATTGTTTTCTCCTCGCGCGCCCCGCTTCAAAACCGGCGCGCTTTTTTATTATCTGAAATTCCATCCTATTCTCCCAGCCACATTACATCCTCTCAACCTCAGCCGGAGGAACCGGGGCTTTCCATATCTTATGATGCAATACGCGCCACACATCCTGCAATTCTTTATTTTTGAGAATAATAAGCATGATGACCAATACCGCCAACCCTATGATACCCGCGCATAGTCCCTGCAGGAAGACCCCCCAAATTTTTGTTAATGGAAAAACGCCGGCGAAAATACGCAAACTCAGGAAGGCTGCGTATCCCATGATGACCGAAGCGGCAAATGAATGGAATAGTGTCGAGAGTACCGGCTTGCTAAAGCCTTTGTATATGCGCTCATAGACCCACCAATGCAGAATCGTATTCACGATCACCCCGATAGTATACGCGAGCGGCAGAACCAGCACGCTGGTGCCGGCTTGACCGGACACTTTCAACAAATCTTCCAGGAAAAATTTGAAAACAGGAAATACAAAAAAGGCTTTTGTCAGGAAATATCCGGAAACAACAATGATACAGGCTGAAATAGTATTGATAAGGAGCGGCCGGGCAGTTTTTCCTTCCGCATAAAATGCACGCACGAAAAGCACGATCAGACTCTGCCCTATCGTCGATACGGTAAAGATTGCCAAGGCCGCCGCAGTGAGACGCGTATCGGCCCAGTCGAATTTTCCTGCACCGAGAATGGTACGGACGATCTGCGCACGAAGCACGATGAAAAGTATCGTGATCGGCATGGACCAGAAAATAATATGCTGTGCCGACGTGATCATCTTTTCCTTGAATTCGACCATGTTGCCCTTGAAAAGAAGGCGCGAAAGCGTTGGAAAGACTGCGGACGAATAACTGGCACCGATAAGCGTAAGGGGCACTGACTGGAGATTGAAAGCAAAATTGAAAACCGAAATGGACCCGACCGACATGAGAGAGGCCAGCGCCACGAGAACAAAAGAAGCCAGCTGATTTGCCGACAGTGTGAATGTCCGGGGCAATGTCGTAAGCACGATGCGCTTGATCTCATGCCAATGTATGCGGGCGGTGAAGCGCGGCATCACGCCTTCATGAAGCAAGAAAGGTACCTGTATGGCCATGTGGAAAAAGGCACCGAGAGCCACTCCCACAGCAAGCCCGGAAATTCCGAAAACTGGATATACCAGGGTAATTCCAATGATAATTCCCGCATTGTATGCGACCGGCGATGCTGCATAAACCAGAAAGCGATGTCTCATCTGAGTAAGACTCGAGAACAGATTGGATAATCCAAGGAAGAACGGCGAGAAGAGCATGATACGCATCGAAAGGATGAGATCAGGCAATGCCGGATCGTGTGCATATCCCGGAAGCAACTTGGGTATGATCCACGGCGCTATCCAAAAAACGATAGCGGAAACTGCGATCATGATGACAAGGAAAACCGTGAATATGGCATCTACGAAGGATTTTCCCGTTTCCTTATCCTTTTCGAAACGTTCAATAAAATACGGCAGAAGTATCGAGGCCGATACCAGCGAGCCGACTGAAACGAATATCAGGTCCGGGATACGGAATGAAGCGTAATAGATATCGAGCGAATGTCCCGCACCGAATGAAAAAGCCAGCAGCTTGTCGCGCACAAGCGCCAGAACCTGGGAAAGAAGTGCGAAAAGCGCGAGCAAATACGCGGCTTCATGCAGGCCGCGTATTTCTTTTCCGATAAATGAGAACCAGCGTTTAACCATTAACTTGGAGCATTAGCGTTTCTGTTCTTTGATAGGCAATGATGATCTCTTTTCAGGACTGGATGTCAAAGAAGTCTTGGCGTCCGTAAAGATCGATTTGCCCGATTTGAGGTTGGCGAGGATAGTGGCAACTTCCTGATTGTCCGGATTGCTCGTGGCAAGTTCCTGGAACTGCGTGATCGCATCAGACATCTTGTTGAGGCGTGCGTACGAAAGTCCCAGGAAATATTTGGCATTCGAATAATCCGACTGCAGATTGACCGCAGCGGCAAATGCCTCGCGTGAAGCCTCAAAATTCTTGTTATTGTAATTCAGCAAGCCTAACTGGAAATACAAGAGCGGGTTTTTAGGATTGAGCTGTGTGGCGACTTGCGCGGCGATCGTGGCATTCGCGAGATCTCCCTTGCTTGCATATATCTGTGACAGCAGGAATACCGCCTCCAAATAATTATTTTTTACCTGAAGCGCCGTACCGATCGTCTTCAGAGCATCGTCGAGCTTATTCTGGGAAGCTTGGAAGCGTGCCGAAGAAAGATACGTCGAGGGATTTTGCGGATTGAGGGCGATAGCCTTGGCATATGCACTGACCGTACTGTCATATGCTTTGTCTACGTGCAGATTTGCGGCCAATTCCGATATGCGGGCTTTGGAAATATAACTGTAGTAATTTGTAGGATCATACGCGATCGCATTATCCGCATAGGTTACCCCATTGCTGATGGTTGCCGATATCTGAGCGAGAATCGTCTGCGATGTCGAAGCCGTGCTCGTACCGGTCACTGTCCGGGTCAGGCGATTGGCTTCAGCCAATGCGGCCTCAGCGCGTCCCTGCCAGGATATGTCGGAAGAATCAAAGCTGAGTGCCTTTTTGAAATAGATATCAGCGAGCGCTGGATTGCTTGCAACTGTAAGCTGTTTTACGCCTGCGCCGAAATACCCCATGGCGACGGTTTTCTTTACATGAATAAGACCCCAGAACGCAACAATAACAATACAGACTGAAATAAGTATCGGCATAGCCTTATGGAATTTTGTTCCGGAAACAGGTGCGAGAGTGTAGGCCTGAGCTGCAGACGAGATTCGATTGGCCGCGATAGTCGCGAAGAATATTCCCGTCAGTACGAAGCTATACAATATCAGCGTATGTGATGGCACCTCTATAATAAGCAGGATCCAGAGAAATACCGAAGACATAAAGGAAGAAATAATAATGAAGCGTGAGGATGGATCTTCCGGCAACGAACGCAGGACGTGAGTCCCCACTAATGCAAAAAATATAAAGAATAATATCCACAGAATACTCCCTACTATGCCCTGCGTGGCGATGAAAGTTGGGATAAGTCCGAACCCATTGGCGAATTCAACTCCCCATGCGCTGGTCGTATTGATGCCTGCAGGCTTATATGTTAGAAATGCCTGGGCAAAATGATTCGGACCGACGCCGAATAATGGATAATTCTTGATGGCGCCTCCGGTAACATCCAGGGTCATTTGCCAAGGCAAAGAAAGTTCAGAATAATTCACGTGCAGCTTTTCAACAACAGGACGGGACAACGAGGTGCCAAAATATGTGAAGACTGCGGCAACTATAAGAGCGCTGAGCGGAATCCAGGAAATACGGCGCACGAATAATTTACTGCAGAAGCAATATATTGAGAGTCCGAGAAATACGAGGACTAGGCCTTCCCATACGCGAACATCATTTACTATATACATGGCGATGGCTGCAATGGCAGTCAAAACCCAATGTGCTATTTTCATTCGTCGTGACAATTTCAAAAACATCAATGCCGAAAGCGAAATCACGGCGACGACGGCTGAATATATGGCGAGATCATACCACCCTCCGAGAACCGTTGAAGTTACGGAGTTCAATATCGAGAACGACGCAAAACCGGTTCCAAAAACGAGGCGAAGCAGCTGAAAGACATATGTAATGAGATATGCGGCGACCATTCCGACATAGAAAATGACGGCGCGTTCAGTCCGGCGATATACGAGCGTGAATGCGATCAGCGCCGAAACAAACATAAGTATAATGAAACTGGCCGTTCCAATTTCAAATCCCTGGCCAAAAAGCGATTTGCTTATGTGAATGCTTGCCAGTGAGGAAAGTACGAGCGAAACAACGATAAGCAAGGCTGTCCATACTATTTTTTTAGGAGGCAATGCGATGACGCGTTCTTTGAGAGCCACGCAGCCAAATAGAATCGCTGCGGCGAGAGTGCCGACCGCTATTACGATAGTTTTTACAAGATCGAGCGCGATATACGGCGACGGCCAGAATGCCACTGGAGCCAAAACAAGAGTAATTAAAAATATATAATAAGCTGCTGATTCGAGTCTGTTCTGTGAAGTCTGTGGGGAGAGTGCTGCTGAAGAATTTGGATTCATATGGGTAGATTGGATAGTAACCATCAAGCGTATAACGTCATAAAGTATATCAAAAACATGCAGGAACTACAAAGAAAACACCCCGATGTAACGGGGTGTTTTCATATTGCCATACCATAAGCCGAATTCTGTTTTAACAACCATATATCTAGGTCATACATTGCTGTATGACTCGAGCGGTTCTCCCCGCCCATTCAACAAACGAATTTTTTATTTCTTCATTTGCTCAATGGGCGGGGCGCGACCTTGCACCGAGGTAAGGATTTTGCCGTTGCACCCCACATGTTGCCATATGGACTGATCCGCCTTCCGTCTCGCGACGGAGCGACGGACCTGCAAACCGTTTCCAGTCTGCACGTCTCTGTTCGCACCTCTGGGTGTTACCCTGACGGGCGTTACCCGCTACCCTGCTCTCGCCGCTTGCGCAACGCCGGTGTTCGGACTTTCCTCACCGCGCCATTTCGACACATGTTTACTTGATGCGCCTTGTATTCAAGGATCTTGCAAGGCCATCTTCAAACCTGAGCCAAATTGGCGCGGCGCAGTTGTCTGGTAGGACTTACGTAATATACAATATTTTGATTCAGTTGACAAATCATATTTCAAATAAAAAAGCTGCCTGTACCTACAAGTCAGCTCTGCAACGCGCATATACACGTGAATGAGATTAGAAAAAAATAACATGAACTGGACGATCCCGGCAAGGACATGAATGGTTTTTATTCTCGTCACAACTGTCTGCACACCACCTGCTACGTTGCCAAGATGTATAACCATTCCTGATTCCATTAACCTTTCAACGGAAGCGAAGATGGCATCTGAAGATCGGATTTTGCCGCCTAAAACATAATCCGGCACCCAGTCTGGTGTTTTTGGTAATTTCATTTACTTCCTTATTGTATAGTTCAAGTACATAAGGAAACTACCATCGGTAGATCCTGCTGTCAAATACGTTACATTGACTATTCAGAAGACAATGCTAGGCTTCTGTCAGAAGGAATCCCTTACAATGAAAAATTTAATACTTTGTGTCGACTTAAGCCTTACAATGTTCGGATCCATGTACACCATCTACAATCTGCAACATCGGATGTACATCCCACACTGGATGCAACATCAGCTTGTTCAGGCCGAGTTGGTCGCGGATTGGACGAGTCTGGAAATGGAAATCCATCACTGCTCGCCAAAAGGTGTGGCGCCGCCGATGGCGATCATCACTCTCAAATCAATTCCGGGAATCATCCGGGTAAAAGAAGCGAAAAACTGCATTACTGTGCAGAGATCGCCGAATTACAATTGGGGTAAGATTTTTCCCAAGGAAAGTTCTGCACGATAACGGAATTCGATTTAAGAAAATTACTATGAATGTTAATCCTGCTACTTTAGGTGCCGGGATTACCGGTATCTCGGCACTCCTGCTCATGGGCTATTTCCTATTTGTGAAGCAATATCAATATAGGAAATTAACACTGGTTAGTCTGATTCTCCTTTTGATCTTTGGCATGACCGTGCTTTCCATAGCTCTGCTGCAAAAATAAACACCTCAAAACCGCCCCCTTTCGGAGCGGTATTTTTATTCATGGGACATGTATTAAAACTTCTGCTGCTCCAGCTTTTTGTATTCACTCAATATCTTTGACGCAAGACCTTCCTTGTGCTGAGAAACACCAATTTGAAGATGAGCATATGTATCATATAATTTTTCACGCTGCGCCAAAAGTTTTGCAAAAGTCATTCCCTCGGTCATTCCTATTAAATGTGGCTCTCCTCGAGCATCAAAACGTTTTTTGATATTCTCCAGAGAATCATGAAGATAGATGATAAATGAAATCCTGTCTAAAACCTGCATCGCCTTTAATGAATAGACAACGCTGCCGCCCGTATCTATTACCATATTGCTTTTATTTTCTAAGGAAACTATGACTGCTTCTTCCAACTCCATAAATGCAGTATCTGATAGTAGATTTTTATCAACATTAATTTTTGCAGCCTCCTTGGTAATGAGTTCATCTACAGAAATATATTCATAATTTAATTCATCTGCCAATACTTTAGACGTAAAACTTTTTCCGACACCAGCCATTCCAATCAATGATATATTTCTTTTCATGTATTTATTATATCAAAATTCCAAAGTGTCCTCCCCTCCACCTACGAGAAATGACGGAAAATCCGTCATTTCTCCAACACACACATCAGGAGCAGAGGGTCACTGCTCTTATAACACATGAATGCCCCCGAACCTTACACAATCTCACAGACTCCCGCTACGCAGGCCAACTCTTTCTTGAGATCCGTCTCATTCTGCTTTTCATAGGTGATGATCTTCGAGTAGTCTACGTGTTCCATGCGTTTGGCAAGTTCCTTGAATGTCTTCTCATCAATTGTCTCGTATGGTGCCAACTTGTAAACATGGTCCTCGCGAGGCAGGAATGAAAGACCTCCGACTATATCCCAATTTTCATAGACCCAGTTAGCAACCGCGATCCACTCATTATTTCCTACAGAAACCGTCACTGATGGATTGTGTTCAGTGTAATTTACCTTGACCATTTTCCAATGTTCGAGCTGTTGTATCGCCGTGATATCATTTTTGAAAATGGATCCTGCGGGTGCTTTGACCGGAAATTCCAACACAAAGGTGGTCGCGTTCTCGGCGGTTTGTCCAACTTCAGGATGGAATGGAACTCCTTGGTCCTTGAGCATCTTGAACAATGAATCTGTCGCTGATATGCGGATGCGTCTGATGTAATATTTGGAATGACGAGGATGCATGCCGGATGAACAGTCAACTGTCTGCGAAAGTGTTCCGGAAGGTTTGACGCAGGTAATGCATGTGGATTCATTGATGCCGAAACGCTTTGCAAATTCCTTGTTAACCTTGATGGCCTCAAGCTTGAGCTTGTTCAAAACTTCCGGCTTGCGCGCGACCAATGAATCCCATTGTCCGGTCACAGAGACGCCGAGCAGACGCTCGCGGTCACAATGCTCTTTCCATTCTTTCGAGAGATATGGGAAATAAGTCAACGAAGACTGGTATGTGCCTAGAATTGTCGCAACGCGGATCTTTTTCAAGAGGGTTTTCTCCGTATCCTCGGAACGGCAGACTACCTCGGAAAGATTGCAGAACTGTTTTGATTGCAAAATGATTTCTCCGCAAGGATTGGTGCCGATGGAACCGATGATATGCTCTCCGTTGGCGTCGAAATATCCTTTGTATTCTTTCAAAGCTTTGATGCGGCGCTCCGGAAGAGTCTTGGCTAGCGAACCGCGATTGAATATTCCGCGTTCTCCCGATCTGCTTTCGATAAGAGCCATCCATTCTTTCAAAAATTCTTCATTCGAAGGCTTGCTGATGTATACGGCCGAGTTGTTGGCCAGCATGCGATGCGGATGCGTCATGTAGAAAGCACCCTTCTTTGCATCGCGAATCTCATTGTCATCGAGATCGGACAAAGAGATCATTGCACTGCGGCGTACGCCTCCGGCAACCACGCAGTCGCCGATCATGCAGATGATGTCATGCAAATCCAATGGACGCATGCGTCTTCCTTGCCTTGTGAGCATGACTTGGCGGACGAATGCAAGAAGGCGCTGGAGAGGAGCAGGACCGGATGCCTTGCCGCCCATAGTTTTCAAACGAGTGCCCTCCGGCCTGATCAACGAGTAATCAAAATCTATATCTTTTCCTGAAGCCCACGCCTTCATGCCGATGACCATGCTGTCCGCCCACCCTTCTTTATTATCACTGATGACATGCGTAGGAAGTTTCTCCCCTGTCTGCACAACAATCTGGGGGAATTTCTGAACATTGGCGCTTTCGACGGAATAACCTGCTCCGGTACCGCACATCGAGACGTACATGATCTCTGCCAAATCCTGGAATGATTCCGGGGCGATGTACGAACAGTTATATGCACAAACATTTGTCGTGCGAGCGGCGTTGCCTGCAAACTGGAGGAGGCGCATGGATGGCATCGCCTGCTGATTGAGAATGGCTTCGCGGACTTCTTTGTACTCGGCATCCTTGAGCTTGTTGCCGAGATTTTCTTTCATGAAGCCGATATAACGGTCGACTGTTTCTATCCATGTCTCACGGCGATTTTCCTTGTCGATCCAGCGGGAGTATGAACGGTAGTAGACGAATTCACCCAACGCATTGCGGAAATATTTTTTGGAGTCTGTCGCAAGCTGGCGTACGCGTTCTGGAACCTCGAAACCTTTGGCGCGAATCTTGGCGCGCTCTTCACGATAGAGCACGTAGTGTTTGGCAGTCTTTACGTAGTCAGAACGCATCAGTTCCGCCTCAACAATATCTTGCATACCCTCAACCGTCGGTACAAAGTTGGAGAACTTCTTTTTGATACGCACCAATTCGGCAAAAACTTGTCCGGCTACCATACGAGCCTCATCCATTGATCCCTCGTGGACGGTATTCATGCCTTTCGAAATAGCATTGACTATCTTTTCTAAATCAAATGGCACGATGCGGCCGTCTCTTTTTGTAACCGTAGGAATGGAAGGAGCCTTGACCGCGCTTCCAGTAGCGGCTTTTTTCTTTTTGGGCATATTGTGGGCATAACAGTGTGCAGGCGGACTGCGCACTGTTACGTCTGACTATTTTTAATAATGGCAACTCAACGCGATTCAACACAACGGACACAGGTGCTTTGTATGCATGTATTATACATGCCATGCGAATACGGAAAAGTGTGGATAGTGCACCAGAACATAAAAATTCGGAATTCGAAATCTTGAATTTTTAAAATCACCTATTCGGTGGAAATAATCAGAGATTAAAACACCAATTGCGTCCCTGTAGCGATGCCAAAGTTCTTGGCGGCACCGGCATTTACTTCCAAAACATACAGTATCGGCACTGGCGGAGAAAATACCTTTGGATACGTATCCGGCAGAATATCCGAGGCAATCCCTGCAACTTTCTTATTTGCATCAATCCAGATCATATCAAGCGGAATATACGTATCCTTCATCCAAAAACCATATGTATCCGGAGACGGAAAAATAAATAGCATGCCTTTTCCTGCCTCAAGCGAAGTCTGGCCTCCAAGACCCTTTTCCCGATCGACGGATGTACTGGCTACTTCAACGGAAATGTTACCGAGAGGCGCTTTGATAGAACTTGCGGCATTGTCGGTACTTTGTACAAATTCGTCAAACGAAGGCACCGCGTGAATCGATATCGCATGGCGCCCAAGTATGATGAGTGCCACGATGCCTATGCAGACAATAATAAACGGAGAAATTTTTTTTCGGGGGGTCATGGTTATGGCACACTTACTCTTTTGTATCCGCTGTGATACCATTTTATCATACTACTAAGATATCATTCACATGAACACCATTAACTTCTGGCCTATTTTGATATCTTCCGTTGTCGCATTCGCTATCGGCGCCCTGTGGTACTCGCCTGTCCTATTCGGCAAAGAATGGATGTCTCTCCTCAAGATCACTGAAAAGGACGTCGCCGACATGAAAACTCGCGGCGGCATGTGGAAAAGGTATATTGCGCAATTCGTGATGAGTCTCGTGATGTTTGCGGTTCTCGCATTCATCATCGCTTCAAGCAACGGATCAACTGCGACTGACGGCGCCTTCCTTGGATTCTTTGTGTGGCTGGGATTCGTATTGCCCATCTCCATCTCAAGTTTTCTCTGGAAAAATCAGCCGTTCAAGCTCATTCTCATAGAAGCCATCCAGTATCTGGTCACTCTCGTGATCGCCGGAGGAATTATCGGCGCGTGGAAGTAATTAGATCTATGTATTTTGAATCGTAAGCTCTTTTCTCAAATCTTACTACCTTTTAAACAACAGCCCGTGCATTGTTCTGGCGGCATTCAATTGAACCTCAATATCCCGCGATTCAGACAAGTCACGCAATAACGCGGCAAAATGCGGATCATTTTTCTCAATGTGAGGCAATGCTTCATGCGGAGAAATAGGCCACTTATTCTGGAGCTGGAACCATAATCTCAGGGCAATTTCGTAAAATATGCTCAAGTAATAAAAGGACAGACCTTGCACGTTTTTCCTGCTTTCAACTTTTTGTATATAACGGGCCATAACTTTCTTCAATCTCTGATATTCATTCTCGGCTACATTCTCCGGGCCGTTCTGATATTTCTCAGTTGTCCTTCGTGCAGCATCCTTGAGCCAGCCCTCAGTTGCATCAAATGCAATTTCCATAAATTGTTCAGGATGATATCGCGTCTCGAAAGTAAAATCTCCGGCAATAGGATATTTTTCGATTGTGATATCCAGAACCTCGCCTTCAAATGTATCGATTCCCCATTGAAATTCCGTATTGGTGAATATATACAGATCCCAGTCGCTTGTCGGAGAAAATTGCCCCGAGACTCGTGAACCGCAAAGCACAATGCCGATAGGCTTGTATGTTTCTCGTATGTACTCGATTATTTTTTGTTTCTTATCTTTAATTTCCATAAAGGTAGTTTATCGGGCATGTCTAGACGATGGAAGCGAAAATCACGCCAATCTGTCATCTGCAAAAAATTCATAATAAGAAAGAAGCGCGGCTGTGGCGGCAACCATCCAGATAATCAGCTCTTCGGCAGGAAATTGAAAGCCGAATAGATTGATGAACCCGATAAAATCGGGACCCGGAAATATCCATTGGCCGGCGTAAATCGCAGCTATTTCAAAGAGGAATAGAACGAAGAAAAAGTAAATTCCCAGAATGATATACCGGCGTATGAAGACCGGATAACGATAGAGAAACAGAGCGAGCGGTATGATGACCAGGCATATTCCAGATACGAGATAGAAAAATGGAATATAAAGCAAATCCCTATCTATTACAAATGCCATGCACACATAGAGCACAAGTGCAGCAGAAAGATAGCGCAGGGATTTTATATGCGGAGAAATTCTGTCTCCTTTTCGGCCCTTATCGAAAAAATGCTCATAAAATAAAACTGCGTACAGAACCCACAACAGGCCGTACAGATATACTTCGACGGTAGCGACTCCGAAAAATTTGAATGGAAAAACACTTGTCGGAACTACCCATGATCCATTGACTGCGGCCAGCGCATCGATGCATAGCGAAAGCGGTATCGACAGCAAAAAAGCGAACGTAAAACTCTTTTTGAAGATGCCCGGATTTCTGGACGCGAGATACGCTGACGGAATGGCGAAAAACAAAATGATGGAAATAAAAAGATTCGTTCTGAAAATAAATGTGACGAGCGTGGCGAGGATCGGGATACAAATGAGTACTGCGATATCTGTCTTTGGGGATTTCATGTACTTCATTTTACTCCATATCCAGTCTGCAGATAAGGGGCCGGTGATCCGAACCGGGTATATCGAGCATTTCCCCGGAAACGATTTTCAAATTCCTCACCAGCATATAGTCCAGGCACATGCGAAGCTTGAAACCCAATAATTTCAGCGTGGTAGAAACCTTATGGAAAGTATCTGCGGGATAACTGTCGGAAACATCGCATGTCCACACCAGATCCGGCAATACATTCTTCCAATCCGTCCCCAGCGCATCCTGCACTTTGCGCTTCTGATATTTTCGAAACAGCGAAGGGGCCGATGTATTGAAATCACCGCAGAGTATTTCATGATCGCATGGTTTCGCCTGAAACGTATCTCTCAAACACCTTAACTGTTCAAACCGGCGACTGAGACCGCCCTCCCAGGAAAGATGCGCGCTGGTAACGCGAATATTGCTTCCTTTCCTTGAAAATTCGGCAGAGAGTGCCCCGCGATCATACGGCGACTCCGGCGCAATGGGAAGCCTGATTGTCGCGGAGCTGTGAAGCGTGATCTCCGCTGAATTCCACATAATGGCCAGATCGCAGCCCCATCCGAGGTGAGTGTACTCGACCGACCACTTCGGCATTGTCGTTTTTATAAATGCATTCAAATATTCTTCAAAAGGCCGGTCGACTTCTTGGAGGCAAATGATGTCCGATCCTTTTTCGATGAATAAGGCGATATTCTTTATTATTTGTTCTTTGTGATATCCATGAAGGATATTGTAGGTCGATACGGTGATCATGGTACTTGTTTTGCGGAGGGTAAGGGATTCGAACCCTTGGTGAGTTGCCCCACACACGCTTTCCAAGCGTGCGCACTAGACCGCTATGCGAACCCTCCTTTTCATAAAACTAAACTGCACACATCATTACTCGAAATGAGCTTATCATACTACCACGATCCACTCGAGCCTCCACCTCCGGAACTGCCGCCGCCAAAACCGCCGAATCCCCCGCTTCCAGAAGATCCTTCCCCGAAGCCGCCCCAAAATCCGGGACCCCCGCGGCCGCCGCTTCCTTTCGAAACTATGTAGTCAATCAACAATCCAAATGGAACAAGGAGAACGGTCGCAATAATTCCTGCAAACAAGAAACCAAAAAATATTCCGATGCCGATGCCCACAAGCCCGCCCAAGACTCCGCCGAGCCACCATGATTTTGACGAACCCATGATTCTAAAAAGAAAGGCTGCGAGGAAAAACACAACCCACACAATATTGCCGTTCACGGAATTAGTCGAGGCAGTTGAAGCGCCTCGTACCGGACTGGAATAATCCGCTTCGCTTTTAACAACAGACACTATTGCATCCGTGCCGTCGACGATGCCTTTGTCGAAATCATTATTTCTAAAAGCCGGAAGAACTATCTTTTGAATGATGCCGTACGACTGCGCATCCGTAAGCACCCCTTCCAAACCATATCCAACTTCGATACGGACTTTGCGTTCTATAGGCGCAACCAAGAACAATACACCGTTGTCTTTTCCCTTTTGGCCGATTCCCCATTCCTTAAAAAGGGCAACGGCATAACTTTCTATTGTTTCATCCCCTAAAGAAGAAACTGTGACCACGGCGACCTCGATCGTCGTTGTTGCGCGCAGAGCAGACAAACGTTGTTCGATCTGGGTTTTGCTTTGCGGCGAGAGGACATGCGCAAAATCATTCACAAATCCCTGAGGCTTTCCGGGGCTTGTGTAGGCAGAAACACTAAGTGACGTTGCGAGAACAGCGAAACTAAGAAGTGTAGCGAGTTTGAATTTCATTAGAACTTAACTTGCGGAGCATTCTCAGCACCTTTTGCAGCTTCGAAATATGCCCTTGTTTTGAAGCCGAAGATAGAAGCGATGATTGAACTTGGAATACGCATAACTTTGAGATTGTATGCTTGAACGGTCTGATTGAATCTGCTTCGTTCGACACTGATGCGGTTCTCTGTACCTTCAATTTGAGACATGAGAGTCTGCACAGTATCCGAAGATTTGAGCTGAGGATAATTTTCTGTAATAACCAAAAGTCTGCCGAGTGCGCTTTCTACTTCGCCTGCGGCACGAGCTTTTGCATCAGGAGTAGCCGCACCTGCATAATGCGTGCGAGCCTCCGCAAGAGCTGTAAAGACGGTTTGTTCCTGCTTCATGACTCCCTTCACAGATTCAACGAGGTTAGGAATGAGATCGAAACGGCGCTGATATTGTGTTTCCACTTGTTTCCATTGCGTATCAGCATTCACATTAAGCGTTACCAAACTATTGTATGTAGCAAAACCGTATAAAACGATGAGGACCGCGACGATGATAATTCCAATTGTTGTTCTTTTCATATTTTTCAAAAAATTAGATTGCTTGTATTGCGCACGCGCTATTAAGTGCAAAATCCGAAATCCTAAAGTGAGTACGCCTACCGGCCACTCCTATTTAGGACTTCGATTTTCGGATTTAATTACTATTTAACTGGAGCGGCCTTTGTCTCATCTACGCCCGCAGGACCCTGAACAAAAGTGAATGACTTGACCATTGTTGTGAAGTCGGCATCAGCAGTGTTGGTGATTGCCTTGTTGTTGTTCGTAGCCTGAGTTGCATTTGAACCGGTCAACTTTTTGCTTTCTGGAGAAACGGAGATCGAAGCAAATGTGAAGAAGTAACATATGTCGCCTTTCTGGAGCGAGTACATGCGGTTAAAGTACACTCTGCCCTGAACCGTATTGGTCATGGAGATCATGTTCAAAGTTGAACCTCCGACAGTGATAGTGCCGCGATCTTTGATAGTTGTTACAGGAGGAAATGCACACTTGCCGGAAGCAACACTAATGTCTGCTTGGAGAGTGTTGATAGTCGAAACCTGGGCCTGATCTATTGGCATCAAGAATGAAACGCCATTTGCTGTTTCACTTTTGCTCCACGCTGTAGGATATTTGACTGCGAAACCAAGCTCATCGTTGTGATATGAGGATGTCTTGTTGGACACCTGAGTGGTCTCTGATACCGGAACTGCAGGCGAAGCCGCATATGTAGTCGTAGCCGAAGTGCTGGTTGCATTCGTCAACGAAGCTGCTGGAATATTTGTTGAAGAACGGCCAAATACGAAGATGCCGACAATGATAATGACGAGGATAACGACAATTGAAACTGTTGATTTTTTCATACGTGTACGTGTGTATTAATAGATAAATTAAATAAATAAGGCCAAAAAGAATGGAAATTCCTTGGTTAAAATGTATTATATCACGTTTATTACCCTATTAGTATCCCATCTCTGGTGCTCCGCCAGGATGTCCTGCTTTCTTTTCCTCAGGTTCATCTGCAACGGCAGCTTCCGTAGTAAGAAGGATCGCTGCAGCTGAACAGGCATTTTCTACGCCAAGTCGGGTCACTTTCACCGGATCAACGATGCCGGCGGAGATCATATCAGGAACGATCACGTCTTTGAGCGCATCATAACCGATATTCCCTTTGCCATTTTTGATCTTATCCACAATAACAGAACCATCATCTTTTCCTGCATTGATGGCGATCTGTTTGAGCGGAGCTTCGAGGGCTTTCAATACAATCGCGTAACCGAGCTCCTGTTCTTTGGTCACGTTCTTTTTTGCAACGCTGGCGGCAAATGTTTTCTGCACATCGAATGCCGCTCGTACCAATGCGACGCCTCCGCCGGCGACGATACCTTCTTCGATCGCAGCTTTGGTGGCATTCACTGCATCCTCGATCTTCAATTTCAAATATTTCATTTCCGTCTCCGTCGCGGCACCCACTCGGATGACGGCAACACCGCCGGTCAGTTTTGCGATGCGGCTTTCGAGCTTCTCTTTTTCGTATTTTGAATCGGTCGCGTCACGCTGTGTTCTGATCTGCTTCACGCGTTCCTCTATATCGCTCTTTTTGCCCTTGCCGCCAACTATCACCGTCGAATCTTTGGTCGAGATGACTTTGCGGGCTTTGCCCAATGCATTGATGCTGGCATTTTCGAATTTCAATCCAACATCTTCCGTGATCACGGTCGCACCTACTGTCACGGCAATATCCTGCAGCATTTCTTTTTTCGCATCGCCGTATCCCGGAGCTTTTATAGCGAGGACATTGAATGTTCCGCGCAATTTGTTGAGCACGAAAGTAGTCAAAGCTTCACCGTCGACATCGTCCGCGATGATAACGAGATCCTTTTTTCCTGTCTGCGCCAACTGTTCGAGCAATGGCAAAACTTCCTTGATCGAAGAAATTTTCTTGTCGGTAATGAGGATCGCCGGATCCTTGAATTCAGCTTCCATGCGTTCAGGATTCGTGACCATGTATGCGGAAATGTATCCCTTATCGAATTCGATTCCTTCGACGATCTCTGATTCCAAACTAGTCGACTGAGATTCTTCGACGGTGACTACGCCATCCTTGCCCACTTTTTTAATAGTGTCAGCAATGATCGAACCGAGTTCGGCCGACTCTGCAGATATAGTAGCCACTTGTTTTATCTCTTCATCGCTCTGTATCGGCTTGGCGCTGCGCTTCAATGCAGCAACGATATCTTTCGATGCGGCTTCAATGCCAAAACGCAAACCCATCGCGTTCACACCCATGGATGTATGCTTCATTCCTTCATCGACGATGGCTTGAATAAGAATCGTGGCAGTTGTCGTACCGTCACCAGCGAGATCATTTGTCTTTGAAGCAACTTCTTTGACGATCTCCGCACCCATATTTTCGAATTGATCTTTCAATGTGATTTCGCGCGCGATGGAAACGCCGTCATTAGTAATGGTCGGCGAACCGTATCCTTTATCGAGAACTACATTGCGTCCGCGGGGTCCGATGGTGATCTTCACTGCGTCCGCGACGGTGTCAACACCTTTCTTGAGAGCTTTGCGAGCGGCTTCATTGTAGAGAATTTTTTTTGCCATAAGGGGAATTGGAATTATGAATACTTACTTGATAATCGCCAAAATTTCGCTTTCTTTCACAATGTAATATTCTTCGCCATCAACTGAAATCAGATCTCCCCATTGAAAGAGCACTTTGTCTCCGGGCTTCACGGATACCGGCACAGTCACGCCATCTTCCTGACGACCTGCGCCGACAGCGATGACTTCTCCGCGCTTTCCTCCTTTATCTTCAGTAACAGTCATAGGAATGATGATCCCGGAAGAGGTTTTCTTTTCCTTGCTGTTGGTATCTTCCTTGATAAGGACCCTGTCCTGCAACGGTTTGATTTTATGGGATATGTTTTTCATATTGGCTATTATAGTCAGTAATGAAGAAGGAGCAACTTGACAGATAATATTAAAAGTAGTTGAATCACTTACAGAAGCGCGGCCAATCTCTCAGTTAGGCACAGGCTTTAATCGTAGAAATTCGGAAACACCCACGCACTTACCTGCGTGGGATTTTTATTATAAGCAAGTTATCACCCGGAGTCAGGCACATCCCTCCCCTACACTTCAGCAATGTGACGAAAATTTTCGTCACATTCGTAAGTACGGTATACTAGCAGTGCCTGCCGCGCTCTCAATTCTAATCCTTGCTATTTATCAGGATAATTTTGCCGCACCCATATGAAACATATCATTCTTGAGGCCCTTAACATGTCCCAAAATGAAAAAGCCGTCTTTAAAACACTTGAAAAACAGAAAATGGGACGCACCGTCTCAAAAATTGCCCGGGATGCCGGCATACCTCGCACAACCACTGATTACATTTTAAGAAAATTTGAAAAATGGAAACTGGTCAGAAAAATCTATTCGCGAAAGCGTTATCACTGGCTTTTTAACAGAATGCTCCGAACCTATCGTGTTCAACCGCCGGACGAAATACCCAAAGAATGGCCTGCCGACCTGAATGATAATTTTTATGATTAAATATGACTAATAAGCCCCAAAATTGGGGGCGCGATCTCTAATATTTGCATTTAAAATAAGATATGCTACTGTTATTACCAATGCAGTCCCTCCTTCCCTACATCCAGATTATTCTGTCTGTTATCTTGGTTATCGCCATTTTACTTCAGCGCACGGGCGCTCAGGTAGGCGGTGCTTTCGGCGGCAGCGATAACTTCAGCTCTGCCTTTCATACAAGACGCGGAATGGAAAAAGGACTCTTTAATGCCACTATTATTATCGCAATACTCTTTGCCATTTCAGCAGTACTCAATTTCTTGTAAGAGTTGCAAAAGTAACTAGCCGATAATAAAAGTTAGATACATTAGGCCTTAGGAACTTCTGAAATTTCTATTACAGTGACCGACAATCAACCCCAAAAAGAATTACGTTTGAAACGCGGTTCTACCATACTTGGCTATATCAAGCAGTTCTCCGCAACCGAGAAGGCCGTCTTCGGCATACTTGTCATCATGACTTTCATAACTACGATCATAATGACGGCAAAGATCAATGGCCATTTCCTTAACGAAGTTCCGGGCAATGGAGGAAATATCCGTGAAGGACTTGTCGGACTGCCCCGAACGATAAACCCGGTTTTAGCAATCACCGACGTCGACCGCGACATGTCCGCATTGGTTTATTCAGGGCTGATGAAATATTCCGACGGCGATCTCATGCCGGACCTCGCAGAGAAGTACGCCGTTTCAGCGGACGGGCTGACATATTCATTTACGCTCAAAAATTCCCTCACATTCCAGGACGGATCACCGCTCACTACCGATGATGTGGCATTCACCATACAAAAAATCCAGGATCCCGCATTGAAAAGTCCCCGCCGTGCGGATTGGGCGAACGTCGGAGTAAAGATCATTTCAGCCACTCAAATTCAATTTATCTTAAAACAGGCATACAGTCCTTTTCTCAATAATACGACATTGGGCATTATTCCAAAGCATATTTGGAACAGCGTAAGCGACGACCAATTTATTTTCAGCAAATACAACAGCGAACCTATCGGCTCAGGACCGTACAAGGTGAGTTCGATCGCACGGGACAACGGCAATATCCCTACCGCATACCATATGACGACATGGAGAGGATATTACGGAACTACTCCGCACCTTGGCGCCATCACATTCACATTTTTCGCGGATGAAGAAAAAGCCCTGTCAGCTCTGGATACGGGAAACATCGACAGTTTGGCTGCCGTATCTTCGACTGCCGCCACAAAACTCGCTTCGGATTCCGCACAAGCATATGCAGTCTTGTCAGCCCCATTGCCACGAATTTTTGGCGTCTTTTTCAATCAATCCCAAAATCCGGTTTTAGCTGACAAAAATGTCCGACAAGCATTAGACATGTCGATAGACCGCACCGCTATCATCAAAAAAGTTCTGAGCGGTTACGGATCGCCGATACACAGTCCGTTACCCATTGGAATGGGCGCTACTCTGCAAGATGCAAGCCATCCGGATATCGCAGGCGCGCAAACTCTCCTGGAGAAAAATGGCTGGAAAAAAGATCCGACATCCGGCATATATCAGAAAAAAGGAACAAAAAGCTCTCTCTCATTATCGATCACTATAAATACCGCGGATACGCCTGACCTGAAGCAAGCTGCAGAATTGGTAAAGAACGACTGGAAAAAATTGGGCGCTGACGTTAACGTAAAAGTATTCGAGCCGGGAGACCTGTATCAAAATGTCATTCGCACGCGCAAGTACGAGGCATTGCTTTTTGGAGAATTAGTGGGAAAAGATCGCGATGTTTATGCATTCTGGCACTCATCACAGCGCAATTCCCCAGGTCTCAATATAGCTTTATATGCCAACAGTAAAGCGGACAAACTACTCGATGAGATCCGCTCCGAAAGCAACGACGCGGTCCGCACGGGAAAATACACGGAACTCAGCAAGCTCATCACCGCCGATATCCCGGCCATATTCCTTTATTCGCCAGACTTCATCTACGTCGTGCCGAAAGCGCTCCATGGTGCGGAGCTCGGAAACATCACAGTATCGTCAGACAGATGGAATTCAATAGGAAATTGGTATGTGATAACGGAAAAAGTGTGGAAAATATTTTCAAATGCAAAAAATTAACAGAAATTAATAACAACAATAATTCACGAACAAAGAATTAGGTCTACCATTATGAACAACGACACACAGCCAAATCAGCAGCCACAAGGAGAAGCTCCGCG
The DNA here is from genome assembly GCA_002413065.1 of Patescibacteria group bacterium UBA5187. Classification (GTDB taxonomy): domain Bacteria; phylum Patescibacteriota; class Minisyncoccia; order Phycocordibacterales; family PALSA-1337; genus C7867-002. Next base: position 12,396 of record DHWH01000024.1, on the reverse strand, counting down.
CCCGCGCTTCCAGCCCAAACCCTACAACAAGCCGTACAAACCATACCAAGGCAACCAGACGCGTACTTTGCGCACCGAAAGTACGCCAGGAAAATCCGCGCCGCAGCCTCAGATGCCTACAGCCGCCAATCCTAATGATCACCGCATTGTCCTAGGCAAAGGTGCCCGCAATCACCCTGAAGCCGCACATCACGTCGCGGGCGCGCGCATGAGCGTCATTCGCAAAGAGTCACGCCCGATGAAACGCGGAGGACCTCCACGATCCATGACTCACACAAAAGGCGAAGATGTCATTCCGGCAATGGCACCGGATTCTATCCGTATTATCCCATTGGGCGGAGTGGAAGAGATCGGCCGTAACATGACCGCTATCGAATATGCCGGGGACATTATCGTTATCGACATCGGATTCCAATTCAAGGATGAAAATACCCCTGGTATCGATTATATTTTGCCGAACACAAAATATCTCGAAGAAAGGCAGAGCCGCATCAAGGCAGTCATCATCACTCACGGACACCTTGACCACATCGGGGGCATTCCATACATTATGCCTCGCATCGGCAATCCGCCCCTCTACACTCGCCTTTTGACATCAGTATTGATCTCGAAGCGTCAGGAGGAATTTCCGCATGTTCCAAAGCTCGACATCAAAGTCGTCGAGAAAAATGAAACCATTACCGTAGGCAAACTGCGCATAAAGTTTTTTGCGGTGACACATACGATTCCTGATGCCATGGGAGTCATTGTCGAAACGCCATACGGTTCCATCGTGCATACCGGAGACTTGAAACTCGACCATGATGACGGCGTACCTACACCTGCAGAAGAAGCCGAATACGATCGCGCATTCAAAAATGAAAAAGTGCTCATGCTCATGGCAGACTCGACCAACGTTGAAAACCCGGGATTCTCGATCGCAGAAAAAGTCGTGCATCGAAACATCGAGGAGATCATCAAGAACATGCAGGGCCGCCTGATCATCGCGACATTCTCATCCCTTCTCGAGCGCATCCTGAAGATCATCGACTTCGCAGAGAAATACGGCAAGAAAGTCGTCGTCGAAGGCCGCAGCATGAAAAACAACATCGAGATCTGCAAACACCTCGGTCTTATGAAAGCAAAGAAAGAAACGATCATCGCATCCGATGATATCGACAATTATCCGCCGGATCGCATCGTGATACTCGCCACAGGCGCTCAAGGTGACGAATTTGCGGCAATGATGCGTATGTCCAACAAGACGCACGCCAAGATCCGCATTACTCCGCGCGACACCATCATGCTTTCGTCATCGGTCATTCCTGGCAACGAACGCTCCGTTCAAAAGCTCAAAGACAACCTTTCACGCCAAGGCGCCAAGATCATTCACTACCGAATCGCAGACGTGCACTCATCAGGTCACGCCAACCGCGACGAGACCGCCTGGATCCACAGAAAGATCCATCCGAAGTTCTTCATGCCTTTGCACGGATATCATTATATGTTGCGCGTGCATGCCGATGTCGCCAAAGAAGCGAACGGCCTCAAGGAAGAAGACGTGATCATTGCAGACAACAGTTCGATCATCGAGATCCAGAATGCCGGCGCCAAAATAGTTAAACTCAAGGAAAAAGCTCCATCAGGCTTGGTTCTCGTAGATGGTTTCTCCGTTGGAGATGTTCAGGAAGTCGTTATCCGCGATCGCCAGATGCTCGCACAGGATGGCATCTTTATCATCTTCGGCATCATCAATGGTTCAACCGGCAAACTAAAGAAATCACCTGACATTATTTCACGAGGATTCATCTATTTGCGAGAGTCCCAGGAATTGCTCCATGAAGTTCGCCTGCTCATCAAAGATACTGTTGAAAGATCCGCTCGCGGACAAAACCCTATCAGTATTGATTTCGTAAAGGATGCGGTCACGGGTGCGGTCAGCAAATTCCTCCTTCAGAAGACAGCCAAGAGACCGATGGTCATTCCTGTTATTTTGACGATCTAAATAAGATCACTACAACTGATTTATATTCGCCTGTATCTCTGATGCTTTAGAGAGAGCCCTGGCGCCGTAACCAGCGATAGCTTTCGATTTGCTGCAGACGCTGCCGGAGAAATATTTGCAGGCCGCATTGCGTTCAGCGGTATATCCGCCGTTTGCTCCCAGATTACTCAGGTACAGGGCCGATGCCATGAAAGCGTGCGCCGGATCCCATGGATTGGGCATGCTTGTTATACCGAGAAGCGAGGCGATCTCATCCTTCATGAGGATCCACGTCGAAGGTATGAACTGTGCAGGACCCATGGCTCCGCCCCAGCCGCCGACCGAAACTTGCTGGCATGACACCAGTGTCTTCAATGGATCAAACCCGAGAGTATGGGTAATCTGCAGGAACGGCTGCACATCGCGGGTCGGCTTCATGACATACGGAGATGCCAATCCTGTCGATACGAATACTCCGTCCCCGCTCTGTTGGTTGGTGAGGTAGCAGTTTCCGACGTTCGCTCCCAGCGCCGATTCGTTGGTAAGAATCGCCAAAAGGAATGCCGGGCGTATGCCTGTTTTTTGACCGGCTGCATTTGCGTACTGGAGCGCCTGTCCGAAGGGGATTTTTTGCCCACCGGCCAATGGGAACAAGGCCGCCCTGATCTGTCCCGCACGGGCCTGTTTTTGCGCCAAAAGCGACGAATAGGATTTCTCATTGCCTTTGCTTACAGCCAGCAATTGTGCTTTTTGTTTCTGGTCAGCCTGAATGTTTTTTTCTTCCTGCTCAATCGTGTATCGCGCATCGACTTCCGCACTGCGACGCGCACCAAGAGTATTTTTTTCAGCAGTCGTGATAGCTTCATCGGTGCGCAATTGCTCGAAGGTGGATTTTAGGCTGTCCTGAATTGCCTGAAACGTATCCAGGTCATGGAAAAAATCAGCCACGCTTGCCTGTGACAAAATCACTTCGGGCAAAGAGTACGAGTCAACCTCATTTGTTTTTCGCAAAATGACCGCCAGAGTTTCCTTGCCCTTTGAGATTCTGACTTCCAGAGTATCGATGTGATTTTGTTTCTGATTTATATCGTTGCCCAGTGTCTGGATCAAGAGATTTTTTGCCTTGATATTGAGCTGTGCGGTCTTGATCTTCGCATCAAGAATGGCGATGTCGCGCGCAAGAGACGAGCTTTTCCCTTGAGCTTCAGCTAAATCAAGTGCGGCCTGTTTCTGCTCAGCTTCAACCTGTACGAGCTCCTGCTGTAGTGCCGCTTTCTGCTGAGGAGTAAGAGCGTCAGCCTGAGCGATCACGGGCAGTAAAGAAACAAGGAAAATAGCCAAAATGGAACTGAAAAGCAGTTTTTTCATGTCTGCCAATTATAACAGAAAAGCGCCTTTGAAGGCGCTTTTCTCATATCAATATCTGACTGGATTATTTCTTTGCGTCACCTTTCTCTTTCTTGGAGTCGCCCTTTGCATCTCCCGCAGGAGCGGCGCCTTCTTCACCTTCCTTCACTTCTTTTCCTTTGGCTTCGACTTCGATAGCTGACATGTCGATTGCGGCTGGAACTTCTTCTACTTCTTCCTTGGCAACTGCGATAGAAACGATCACTTCATCGGCACCGATCTTGAGTTCGACGTTATGTGGTATAGAAAGCTGTTTGGCAAGGATAACGTCCGTGAGTTCGATAAGTGATGAGATGTCGACTTTGATATCGTGCGGGAGATCGCGAGGAGCGGCTTCAATATCGATTTCGCGGCGGACTTTGACGAGAATGCCGGCCTTGTCCTTTACTGCAGGAGAAACACCTTCGAATACGAGCGGTACTGAAACTTCCACTTTCTTGCCCTTCTCGATGACGTAGAAATCAGCATGGCGAGGTTCTCCGCTCAAAGGGTGAATATCTACAGCATGAATG
>DHWH01000024.1:186-8487 GCA_002413065.1 Patescibacteria group bacterium UBA5187 | reverse complement strand
AGCATGAATGAGGGCTTCGTGTTCGGCACCGGCAGTATCCTTCAATATGACAACCGAGGATTCACCAGCCTTTTTCCAGATCTTTTTGAATTCGATGAGAGGAATTGCCACTGAAGTTGAAGCTTCTTTTGGACCATAGAAAACCGCAGGCATCATGCCTGTTTTGCGAAGGTTTTGAGCCTTGGCTTTGGAATCTCGCTTTTCGACAGTTAATGACAACATGCGAACCATTATATATATATCCAGTGAAAAGTCAACGGCTACGGGTACACTTATGCAAAACTATACAAGATATTTAAAAATATAATACGCGACAGCGGCATTGATGATCACGATTGCAACCAGAATAAGCTGAGCAACCGTATCTGATTTTGCGAGACCGTGACGCATCAAGAATTGAGACATTTTCGGCGCGTTTTTATCCACAGGAGAATAGGATACATTTGAAGACGGGTTCGAAGGTCCGGAATTGGTGCTATGAACAGGCCGAGCCGACTGGGTACTGCTATTTCCATAACTAAACGAATCCTCATCAAATTGAACGTTTGAAGACATGGTGTGATTGATTAATTAAACGTGATTAAAATAATTAAAGCCTGCTTATAATGCGCAGCTTTTCCGTTACCACTTTCTGCATTTCCAATTTGGCGGGTCGCAGATATTTGTACGCCGCGATCTCATCGGGATTTTCGGAAAGCGATTTCATCAGGCCGCGTCGATATGCGATGCGCAATTCCGTATTGACGTGCACGATGGCAACGCCATTTTGAACGCACCTTTCAATATCATCGGCAGAATTTCCGGAAGCGCCATGAAGCACGAGCGGCACGCCGACTGCTTCATATATTTTTTTCACACGCTCTATATTGAGAGCCGGGTCGCCTCCACGAACGACGCCGTGGATATTACCTACTGCCGGCGCCAAAAGATCAACGCCTGTTTCGCGCACGAATCTCTCCGCATCCAGAGGTGTAGTCATGGAAGCTTCGCCGACGACGGCACCTTCGGGAATGGCATCCAGGATTTTTGATGATGTACCAATGAATCCAAGTTCGCCTTCAACAAGGACTTCGTGGCGGCTTTCGGACTCACCTCTTTCTGATCTGTGCTGGCGGGCATACTCTACGCATTTTTTAGCTATCGCAATGTTTTCTTCAAGAGACAACTGTGCCCCGTCGAAAATAACCGAATCAAAGCCGGCATCGATGGCTTCTTTGACACGATCAAATAAGTACGTATGATCTGCATTCAAAAATACAGGCTGACCCCGTTCTTCCCGAATAGTTTTTACGATTGCCGCGATCTGTCGCACGCCGACATAATCCCGCTCGCCTTCCGACACTCCGATAATGACAGGAAGATTCAATTCACGTGCGGCATCGACGACGGCCCATACACCATCGAGAGTAGATATATTAAAATGACCGATAGCGGTTTTCCGTATGACAGCTTCAGAGATATACTCGCGCAGTGAATTCATAGCCATATTCTATCATAAAAACACTGTGCTATAATATTGATAATTATGCTTAAAAAGCAAATTGACATTCTCGCCATCGGAGATCTTGTGACCGATGCCTTCATCCGCCTCAAGGATGCTCATGTGACGTGCAAGATCAATACGCAGGATTGCGAACTCTGCATGCGCTTTGGCGACAAACTTCCCTTCGAATATGTAAAAATAATAAAAGCGGTCGGCAATGCCGCGAATGCCGCAGTGGCAGCTTCGCGCCTCGGTCTCAAAGCGGCGCTTGTTTCCAATATCGGAGACGACCAAAATGGAAAAGATTCTCTCGTCGAACTCCAGAAAAATAATGTCATCACTTCTTACCTTCAGACGCACAAGAACAAGCCTACAAATTATCATTTCGTTTTGTGGTACGAGGTTGATCGGACGATCTTAGTCAATCACACCGAATTCGATTACAAACTTCCTCCGGCATTCGACAAGAAATCCATAATCGGGCGTTATTCGAGCGGTGGACTTCCTCCGAAGTGGATATATCTGACATCACTGGCTTCGAATACCCTGCAGTATCATATGATGATCGCGGATTATCTTGAAGCCAATCCAACGGTCAAACTCGCCTTCCAGCCGGGAACATTCCAGATGAAATTTGGATTTGAAAATTTGAAGCGAATATACGAGCGTACGGATCTTCTTATCGTGAATGTCGAGGAAGCCCAGCGTATGCTGAATACCGATTCGCGCGACATAAAATTTCTGCTCGAATCATTTGCAAAGCTTGGACCGAAACTTGTGACCATCACCGACAATACGAACGGCGCATACTTCTTCGACGGTGATCATTATTATCATATTCCAATGTACCCTGATCCGCGTCCCGCGTTCGAACGCACAGGCTGCGGCGATGCATGGGCGGCAACATTCGTCTCTGCTCTCGCAATGGGAAAGACTCCTTTGGAAGCGTTCCTCTGGGCACCAGTCAATCCTATGTCAGTCGCGCAGTTCGTCGGTGCGCAGGAAGGTCTGCTTACGCTGGATCAGTTGGAGTGGTGGTTGAAGAGAGCGCCTGGAGATTTCAAGCCGAAGGAGATTTAATTATGCAGTTCTGTTTTTTCAGTTTCTTCAACCGTAACTGAAAAATCTTCAATCTCTGAAAGCGCCTGCTTCTGTCGATCATTTGACACTTTTTTCAGATTCACTATAACTTCTCTCAAAACAGCAAACGTATTCTCTTTAGCTGGCAATGGACTCGTACTGATCCCATAGCGTTCTGAAAGATATCCGTATTCTTTAAATAAATTATCGAGGGCATCTGCTTCTTTTCGAATGAGATACTTAATGGAAGTGAACGTAAACATCATTACGAAATCAATGCGATATGCTGCATCTACAACAATTTTCTGAGGATTATAACCGAATTCTTTCTGGGGCAATTCGATTTCACCGAAAATCTTCTTGCTACCCTCTATCTGAAATGCAGTTGATTGAGGACACAAATAATAATCCACTTGCAGCAATAGACCAGCCGGATTTTTGTGGATCACCGAAGAATGAACTCCGTCGACAGGAGCATTCTGTGGCGCTTCACAAACATGAATAATTTCCCCGACCTGCGAGTAATATTCAAGACGTTTTGAAAGGACCTCTTTAATGTCCTCATCTTTGAACGTGAACCAGACATCCAGATCGCTGTATGAATCTGAATCACGTCTTGCGACCGATCCGAATACGTGTGCTTCAATAGCTTTATCTTGAAATACTTTTTGAGCATCTGAAAGCGCCCTGTCTCTTGCCCGTATCAACAGCCGATGAAATCTTGAAATTCGAGCCTTTTTGTACGCATCTACTATTAGAACGTACTCCGGATGTTCCATAATCCATTGATCTATATTCGTCCAGGAAAAACCATGGAAACCGAATTGTTTTTCATATATCCAGTCTTCCCCTTCAATACTGAATTTCGCGGCAAGTTCAGGTGGCGCAAATCGGATTCCTTCTTTCTCCAGCAGATCCTTATTCCACACACACAATGCAATGTCTTCAGGATGCATCTTAGGAATTTTTCCTTCCTGCGCCAAGCGTGCTGAAATTTCCAAAAATTTCCTGCTCCGAATGCAAAAGCTGCCATTTCCAACTATGCGTTCACCCGGTGCACTCTTTGAAATTGCAAAATCTCTTACAAACCAGCCCGCCACCAGCCACGGCGCTCCTATATAGTCATACTTCAGAAATTCATCTGTCCAACTATCCGGATTCAAGATAAATCCGTCATGCTGAACAAGCAACACAAATTCGGTATCGACATATGTATGCAAATCTTCGATGCAAAATCTGGAAAAATCCTCGATTGGCGCTATGTGGGGAATTTTTACCAGACGCGGATCATTTGTAGGCAAAGAAGTTAATAATTTCACTGCACCAAATTCAAAATCTTTTTCAGACACATCCATTGCAGCCTGAAGTCGCTCGACATTTACGCAGTCAATTCCAAGAAGCGTGACATTTGATAATTTCCTTTTCATAACTAAATTATAGCTTACTTCGCTCCGACTTAAACTCCTCCCACTTCCCTTCAACGATCGCTTTTCTCGCCTCCTTCACCAAGTTCACCAGAAAATATAAATTATGAATCGAGGTCAACGTAGCAGCTAACATTTCCTTTGCCCGGAACAAATGTGCAATGTACGCACGAGTATATTTCGTACATGCATAACAGCCACATTTCGGATCAATAGGAGTAAAGTCCAGAATATATTTCGCGTTGAGTAGATTGATGCGACCGGCATGCGTATATGCGGAACCATTCCTGCCCAGACGTGTAGGCGCAACACAATCGAATGTATCGATACCATTTTCAATGCCAAGAATAAGATCTGCAGGCTCGCCGATGCCAAGTAAGTGCCGCGGCTTATTTTCCGGCAACTCGTCACACACCCAGCCGACCGCTATGCCGATATCTTCCTTATCAAATGAACCGCCGATGCCGAATCCATCAAAATCCATTGCTCCGATGGTGCGCGCGCTTTCCTTGCGCAAATCTTCATGACGTCCGCCTTGGACGATGCCGAGAAGTGAGATTGCTGATTTTTTCGCATTCAGTTCCTTGTGCCTTACCAAACATCTCTTCGCCCATTCGAATGTCCTGTGAACCGCCTTTTTTTGTTTTTCATACGGATCCAGAGGCAACAGACATTCATCAAATGCAAAAATAATGTCAGCGCCTATCGAGTGCTGAATTTCGATCGAACGTTCTGGTGTAAATTTGTGACTTGAGCCATCAATAATCGATCTGAAGGTCACACCATCGTCATCGACGGTTGCCATGGGTATTTTTTCTGCAAGACTTTTTTCATTTTCATCTCCATTTTCAAATGATCCTCCATTTCTAATTTCATTCTCGTCGAGATCATTCAGTGCACCCTCGACAGTACCTTTCGCTATCTTCGACTTCCGATCATTCTTCGCGCCGCCAAGCGAAAAGGCCTGAAAGCCTCCCGAGTCGGTAAATGTCGGACCCTGCCAATTCATGAACTTTCCCAGGCCACCAGCCTTTTCCAACACTTCAGTGCCTGGCTGAAGATACAAATGATACGTATTCGCCAAAATAGCCTGTGCTCCAACTGCATCCCGGACTTGTTCAGGAGTAAGTGCCTTCAATGTGGCTTTTGTTCCAACCGGAATGAAAGCGGGTGTTTCGATGATCCCATGAGGAGTCTGGATCGTTCCGGCGCGACCGCGGCCATTAGGGACTTTGGCATCAATAGTGAATTTGAGCATATGAAGTAAGTATAATATACTATCCCCTATGCAAAACTCCAAGCGTGCCATGCCGGTGATCCTGATCGCTATTTTCCTCGACCTCGTTACCAACGGCATTCTGGTCACTATAGTCCCGCAATTGCTTGGAAATCCCGATTCTCCGTATTACATGCTACCCTTGGGTGTTCCCGTATCTTACGCATATATATTGCTTGGATTTCTTATAGCCGCCTTCCCCGTATTCATGTTTTTCTCGGCACCCATTCTCGGGGAGTATTCCGACTATGTAGGCCGGCGCAAAGTCATGACACTGTCTCTCGCCGGTTCAGGCATCGCTTTGATACTCTTTGCATTCGGCGTTACGTGGAAAAGTCTCACTATGCTCTTCATTGCACGCATCATCGGTGGCATCATGAGTGGCAATCTTTCCGTAGCACAGGCGGCTATTGCCGATATCACCCCGCCGGAAAAAAGAGCGGCGCAGTTCGGGCTTATCGGCGCAGCATACGGTGTCGGATTTATTGTCGGCCCTGTTATCGGAGCCTTGTTGTCTGATCCCAGCGTTATCTCGTGGTTCAACGCGTCCACCCCATTCTGGTTTGCCGCTATTTTATCCATTGCGGATGCCGCCCTTGTGTACGTATTCATGGGAGAGACACGAAAATCAACGGAACGCGTATCCGTCAATTGGAGTAAAGCCGTATCGAACATCATTCATGGATATAATATGAAGCGCATTCGCGGCGTCTTCGCCACAAATTTCTTTTTCCAATCCGGACTCACTATTTTCGGAACGTTCTTCGCAGTATTCCTGGCCAGCTCTTTCGGATGGAGTCAGGTATCCGTCGGATACTACATCGGCTACATCGGCATCTGGGTTGTTATTTCTCAGGCCGTTCTTCTGCCATTATTATCCAAAAAATATGACGAGGTTACTATCATGCGCGTATTCCTCCTGGTCGGCGCATGTTCTTTCTTCCTTTTTTACATTACGGAACATACGCTTTCATTCTTACTTGCCGGCGCATTCATAGCCCTCACCAACGGTCTTGCCATGGCAGCTCTTCCCAGTCTCGCCAGCCGCCGCGCACCCGAAGATCGCCAGGGTGAAATACTCGGCATCAACGCCAGCGTCCAGGCTCTCGCGCAAGCAATACCGCCCGTTGCGGCAGGACTTCTAGCCGCGCAAATAACTCCGGCCGCACCCATCTATGTTGCAGGAGCGGTTATCGGAGTTGGATGGATCGTGTTTATGATGACAGTGAAGAAGGAACGCTAACGAGATACTTTTCGATTGCCGCTTTTCCATTCTGAGGACCTTGATAGAATGCGATCTGTTCACGAACATGTGCATACCCTTCTGCCTGCGGTTTTGAAATGATGTCATCGCATACTTCAATCAGCGTATTGATTGACTCTCCACGCAATTCCCGGGCCATGCCGAGCGCCGTCAACCTTTTTGAAATGAGATCATGCTGCATGTGCGCCGGAATCGTGATCATTCCGTACGTATTATTTTCAAATGCCTGATAGACCGTACCGAGACCGGCATGGCATACGACTATCGTCTTATCGCTGGCACGGATGATCTGATCGCCCGCAATGAATTTTTCAATATAAAAACCGGGACGTTCAAATTGCTTGAGTTTTTCCAAATCTGCCGTTCCTCCAGTTGTCATTATGGCTTGATATGAAGATTTCTGCAGTATCCGGGCGAGAGTTTCCATATCTTCTGTTTTGCCTGAACTGCCCATGGAAACATATATGAGAGGTTTTGAACGGTCGATGCGTATCCGGGCATCAAGAGCTCCATTGGAATCTTGCCAAGTCAAAGGACCGATGAATTCAAAATTGGGCAAGCGTTCCCGCAACGGAAATACATATGGCAGATCGGGCATAACATTGAAATCGCCTGTCATAAGGTCCATGAGCCCGTTTGCCGTAGCAACGCCGAAACCTTCGGCTACCGAATTGTACGACCGCATCATTTCTGTTTTGATCATCTCGATCTGTTCGCTGTTGAAATTGCCTCCGTATTTCAATTCCTCGACATTGCATGAGTCAGTTATGGAAACATGAGTGATGCCGTGTTTTTTAATGGCAATCGTCGCATTGACTGCGGCGGAAGTGACTATGACATCCGGCTGAAAATCGAGAATTGCCTGCTCATACAGTGCCACTTCCTTGGCAACCTTCACCTCATCAGAAAGTGAATCAAAATTTCCTTTAATGATCTGCTGATAGTCAATTTTCCCGATATCGAATAATCTGAATTTGATCTGCAATTTGTCTGCCAAAAAACTGAAATCCTGCGAGAGAATAATCTGGATATCGTAATCCGTTTTGAATGCCTCGGCCAACCGCAATGTCCGGGTCACATGGGCGAAACCCTGAGCTGGTATGAATAATATCCGTTTCATTGATCTAGCTGATGACTAATTAATATTCCTCCACCATTCGCTTATCGGCGCGGATTTGATCGTCTCAATGACATGATCGACGGAATCGGTAATTTCAAAAAGGTTAAAATCTTTCTTGCTGATCGTGTGATACGTCTCTTCCATGGTTTTCTCGAGAAATGCTTTCAACGGATTCCAATACGCGGAATCAACAAGCAATACCGGCACGCGGGGAATTTTATTTGTCTGGATCAATGTCAGCACGCCGAACAATTCATCGAAGGTGCCGAAGCCTCCCGGAAAAAATACGTATGCTTCCGCGGCGAACATCAGCATGACCTTGCGCGAAAAGAAATATGAAAATTTTATCGAATGAGTGACGTATGCATTTATGAACCGTTCATGGGGCAGACTTTCGTTCATGCCGAGTGACACGCCACCCGCATCAAATGCGCCTTTATTGGCCGCCTCCATAATGCCCGGACCGCCTCCTGTAATGACCGCGTACTTGAGATCGCGTACGATACGTCCGCCCAACTCCTCCGCTTTTGCATAAGCAGGCTCTCTCGAAGGCAAGACTGATGAGCCGAATATGCTGACGGATTTTGGATATTTTTTAAGAAATTCAAAGCCGTCACCAAATTCATGATTGATGCGTTCGAGATGAGTAATGAG